>NZ_JBNNOB010000125.1:0-10960 GCF_050274375.1 Sphingomonas sp. NPDC019816 | reverse complement strand
GTCACTCCGCGCTCGACTACATCAGCCCCGCGCAGTTCGAACGAACCGCGTCACGCTGAGCAAATGCCTCTCCACTTAAGCGGGGCAAGTCCAATGATGACGGTGAGCGCCATCGGAACGAAGGTCTTGCCTTCGACGCCGGTCAAGGTGAGCAGCGGCACATAGACGAGGATGATGATCGCCTGGCCATAGACCGACGGCTTGATCATCTCGCGTGCCGCAGAAGCGACAGTGTCGAGACGTTCCTTCACGCTCAGCAGACGCCCTTCGCGATGCTGATTCTCCGCCATGCGTCGCAAGGCGTTCTCGACGATGATGACAGCGCCATCGACAATGAGGCCGAAGTCGAGCGCGCCAAGGCTCATGAGGTTGGCCGACACGCCGGCCCGCAACATGCCAAAACCCGTCAGCATCATGGTGATTGGAATGATGATTGCGGCAATGAGCGCGGCACGGAAGTTGCCGAGCAGGAGGAACAGCACGACGATAACCAGCAGCGCGCCTTCGCTGAGGTTCTTGGCAACCGTTTTGATGGTTGAGTTCACCAGCGCCGTACGGTCGAGTACCGGCTGGACGATTACGTCGGGCGGCAGCGAAGCATTGATCTCCTCCAGTCGCGTGGCGACAGCCGTCGCGACCGTGCGACTGTTTTCACCGATCCGCATGATCGCGGTGCCGACGACCACCTCTGTGCCGTTCTCCGAGGCAGATCCCATGCGGATTGCCTGACCAGTACGGACAGAAGCGACCTGAGAAAGGGTGATAGGGACGCCCTCCCTGGTCGCCACCACGATCTTGGAGAGTTCGTCGGCATTTCGGACAAGGGCATCAGCCCGGACTGCCAGGCCTTCACCATTGCGATTGACGAAGCCTCCTCCGACGCTTGTGTTATTGCGCTCCAGAGCCGTGCTGAGCTGCGTCAGGGTGATACCCATTGACGCCAGGCGCTGGACATCGGGGACGACGAGGAATTGCTTGGCAAAGCCACCGATCGAATCGACGCCTGCAAGGCCCTGCGTATTCTTGAGCAATGGCGAGACGATCCAGTCCTGGGCCGTCCTCAAATAGGTCGCCTTGTCAGCGTCGTTGGTCAGCCGTTCGCCTTCTGGCGTAATGTAGCTCCCATCGGGCTGCATGCCGGGTTCGCCGGGCTGATGCTTGTCATCCTTGCGGTGCTCCAGCCGGACGGTCCACATATAGACCTCGCCCAGCCCCGTCGCGATCGGCCCCATCTCTGGGGTCACGCCGTCCGGCAAATTCTCGGACACGCCGGTCAGACGCTCGCCCACCTGCTGCCGGGCGAAGAATATGTCGGTGTCTTCCGAAAAGACCGCCGTGACCTGTGCAAAGCCGTTCCGGCTGAGCGAGCGGCTATATTCAAGGCCGGGAATTCCGGCCAGCGCGGTTTCGATCGGGAAGGCAACCTGCTTCTCGACCAGTTCAGGCGAAAGCGCGGGCGCGCGAACGTTGATCTGGACCTGGTTGTTGGTGATGTCGGGGACTGCGTCGATCGGCAGGCGATACAGCGCGACAGCGCCAATCACGGCGGCAAGGGCGGTTAGCAGCAGGACGAGCCAGCGCTTGTCGACCGCCCAGTTTACGATGGGGGCGATCATGGCTCAATGATCCTCATGGGTGGCTTCGCCCTTGCCGAGCTCGGCCTTGAGCGTGAAGCTGTTGACGGTTGCGATCTCCTCGGTGCCCTTGAGACCCGACTTGATGATCACGCTGTCGCCAGCCGTGTCGCCAAGCTGGACAGCCGTCGCCTGGAAACCGGTCTTTGTCCGCACGAAGACGATCGACTTACCCTCGTCCGTCTGCACGGCGGTCAAAGGCACGTGGACTGTACTGTCGCCCCCGCTTGCCGCCAGGGCAATCGACGCAGTCACCGGCTCGCCGACACGCCAGATACCCTCTCGATTGTCGAGCGTCGCGATCACGGGGACGAGCCGGGTGTTGGCATCGAGCGCTGGCGACACGAATGTGATTTTCGCAGTTGCGTGGCGACCCCCAGCCTTGACGCTCACCGTGGCGCCCGGACGAACCCGACCGGCGTCTTGGGCCTGAAGGTTGAGTGAGAGCGAGACGCTGGAAAGATTTGCGACGCGGAACAGCTCGGCGTCGGCAGCGACCGTTTGGCCCAGCACCACGCTACGGCCGATCACTTGGCCCGACATAGGTGCCACGATGCCGATGCGATTGAGGCCCCCACCCCCAGTCCCGGCTGCCGCGACCTGTTGCTGCGCCAGACGAAGCGCAATCCGGGCCTCGGTCGCTGCTGTGCGAGCGGCAATGAGGTCCTGCTCGGGCGATACACGCTGCGAAAACAATCGCTGCTCACGCGCGAGATTGCTGTTTGCCAGGGACAGCCGCGCACGGGCAGCCTCTGTTTCGGCATTGAGAGATGCAGCCTCGCGGCTCTCGATGATCGCGAGCGTTTGCCCCCGGCCGATCGCTTGTCCAAGGTTGCGGGTCAACGACACGACACGGCCGCCGATTGCGGCCGACACGACCTGCGTGCCTTGTGGATCTCCATCGATAGTAGCGGGTAGCTCGATCGTACCCGCACCTCCCAACAGAGGCCGAGCGGTCTGAATGCCGGCCGAAGCAATCTGGTCGGCGCTCAGCGTGATCTTGCCCTCGTCCGCATGGGCGTTGCCACCCTCCTCATGTTCAGCAGCAGGCGCGGCCTTATTGTTCGCAGTCTCCTCGGTGCCACCGCCGCACGCGGCGAGTGCGAGCATGAGCGACAAAGGCAGAGCGGCGTGGATGATCTTCCTGGATTGCATGGATCAGTTCCCCTGTTCCGGCGCTGGCGCGGTCAGGCGCTCCAGCTGCGCACGGGCATTCTGGTAGGAGGTGAGCGCGTCGATGGCAGCGAGCCGTGTCTGCGCCAGCGTTCGCTCCGCATCGAGCAGGTCGAGCTGACTGAACTTGCCTTCCCGATAGCCGATACGGGCGATGCGGGCCGCCTCGCGGGCTGCTTCAAGAGCAGGTCCGGTCGCAGTTTGAGCGGTCACGGCAGCGTTGGATGCGGCCGCTTGCGCATCGGTTATGGCCTGCTCGATATCGAGCGCAGTCATTCGCTTCTGCGCTTCCACCTGATTGCGCTGCGCTCGGGCCTGCGTGACGGCGGCCCTGCCCGAATTGAAGATCGGGATCGGCATGGTGACGGTGAAGATGAGCGCGGTGTCGTTGGTGGCCGAAAGTCTGCGTACACCAGGTCCAGCTTCGAGATCGGGGACCCGTTGCGATCGGGCAAGCCGGACATTCGCGTCAGCAACTGCCAGATCGGCGTCCGCTGCCGCTAGAGCAAGCGTGCCTGCTGCAGTCGGTGGAACATCTGGACCATATCCATGCGGCAAACGCTCGAGCCATGCCGTATCCAGCGGACCGTCCACCGATTGCCCTATCCGACGAGCCAGATTGGCCCGGGATGCCTGAGCCAGACGAATGGTTCGGATCAACTCGGCGTCGGCGTTGATTTTGGCCACGTTGGCGCGTTGTTCCTCGATCGGTGAGGCGCGCCCGGCCTTTACGCGAACACTGGCGGCATTAGCGGCATCGCCGGCAATGCGAGACTGATCGCGTGCGGTCTCGACACGGCGTTCGGCTGCAACTGCCTCCACATAGAGCTGGGTGACCTGTAGCCTGATGTCCGCCTGTGTGATGGCCGAGACGAGCAGAGCCCGATTGGTCTGAGCATTAGCGACCGCAATGCGTGCCGAGCGCTTACCGCCCAGCTCGATCGGGATTGCGACACTGACCGTCGATTCGGCACTGCCAACGCCGCTATACGGTCCGCTCCCCGCGATGTTCTCTACTTGGGTCTGCACGGTCGGGTTGGGTCGAAGGCCAGCGACGGTACGAGCGGCACGCGCCGCCTCGACATTGGCCTGTGCAGCTTCTGCCGCCGGCGCACTGCCGCCAGCAGCGGCAACCGCCTGGTCAAGGGTGTAGGGTAACGCCCCTGCTACCGCAGCAGGCGTTTCCTGTGCCTGCGCCACAGCGACGCAGGACACGGCAGCCAGCAAGGCTGCAATGGATCGGAACATGAAAGGGAATCCTGAACACGAGGCATGGATGACCACTGGCCCGAATTCAGGCGCAGCAATCCGCTATGGCTCTGTCAGGCTATCGGCGGGCGCAGGTTAGGGCCGATGGCCCAGCGCTTGGAGGATATAGGTTGAGGGATGACCACCGGAGCGGTCAGTGCCAGAGAGATCATGTCGCTATTGGCAAGGGTCGGCACGAACGCTGACGAACCATGGCAGCCGCCGTGATGGTGCGGCATCGCCTTGTCGGTATCGCCTTGCGTCTGATCCATGTCGCCATCGCTATGCACATAGCCCGAACATTCGATGGTCGGAGCGCTGGGAACTTCCAGAGCATGCACAAGCGTCGTCGTCAGCATGGACAACGACAGCAGGCAGAGAAGGAAACGTCCTAAGCGGCGCATGGCGAGGTACATAATCGGCTTTCCCAAGGATGTCATCCGAGAACCTAAATCTTCAACGAACCATGATCGCCGTTAATGTTATTCCGTATCATCACTTCGTCTTGTAATGCGCATCTTAAAGATCGCACCTTATTTAAGACAACGGAAACGAGCACTGAATTCATATGACAGAAAAATGACTATATCTTTTGTCATGGCTTGAAACAGAGCATTAGTTCTTTGCCCTATTAGCTCACACGTGACGAGGTTGGGCACAGCGTCTGGCGTGAGAACTTCGAACGGAACAACCTGTAGTCCGCCCCGGGTTGTTCGAGGGAAGCCGTCGCCCCCGCTCTGGGGCGGCAGGGGCGACGGGACCGAGCGGGGGGCTCGGATCGGTTAGTGGGCGTGAGCGTGCTTTCCGGCACCCCCGCCACATGTGGACTTCTTGGCGGAGCCGTGACCATGGTCGTGGCCACTATGATCGTGGCTGGCTTTGTTCGGCGCAGCAGCAGTCCGTTCGGGCGAAAGGCTGCAACTGTCCGAGCCGCTCCAATCCACGGCAACCGTGGGGTGCTCGATCTCAAAGCGATCAATAAGCTGCCGCTCGACGGCCTGTACGACCGTGCGAGGATCCGAACCTTCGGCGAGACGGACGTGCATGGTTGCAAGGGTCCGCCCCGAGGTGATCGACCATACGTGGATGTGACTGAGCGACGCAACGCCCGGCACCGTGTCCTGGATATGGTGCTCGATCTCTTCAGCCGAAACGCCATCCGGCGCGCCTTCCAGCAGAATGTGCAGCGACTTGCCGAGGAGCTTCCAGGCACTGCGCAGGACCAGAAGCGAGACCACCACGGAGAGGATGGGATCGATAGGCGTCCAGGCAGTGAAATAGATGACCACGGCAGCGGCTACAGCGCCCACGGAACCCAGCAGATCGCCCATGACGTGGAGCGCTGCGCCCTTGATGTTGACGTGCTCGCTATCGCCACGCGTGAGGATCCAGAAGACAAGAATGTTCACCAGAAGCCCAGCGATCGCGACCCCGAACATCGGCGCGGCCATGACTGGCTGCGGCTGATTGAAACGCTCCCAGGCTTCATAGACGATAAAGGCGACGATCGCGAACAAAGTGACGGCGTTGATAAGGCCGGCGACGACCTCAAAACGCAGGTAGCCGAAGGTGCGCTTGGCGTCGGGCGAGCGCTGCCCGAAGCGGAACGCGGCGTATGCAAGAGCAAGCGCCGCCGCGTCCGTCATCATATGGCCGGCGTCCGCCAGCAGGGCCAGCGAGCCGGACCAGAGGCCGCCCACCACTTCGACGACCATGAAGGAGGCGATCAGACCGAACGAAAGGAGGACCTTACGTTCATTATCCTTGGTGATGGTCGGGGTGTGGGAATGGTCGTGATCATGACCATGGCCGTGACCATGGTCAGCGTGTGCGTGTGCTGACATGCGAGACTCGCGAATGAACAATGATGACGTATGAATACATGTTCATATGTCATGCGTCAACATCTTTGCGTCGGCCCGGCCATTTCAGTCTCCGACCGTCTCCCCCCTGAGCCGCTTCTCACCCTTCGGGCATCAGTAACGCACCGTGAGCGCAAGCATCGCGTTTCTCGGCTCGCCAAACAGGACCTGATTGAAGAAGCCGTTCACGACGGTGTAGCGACGATCGGTGAGGTTGTTGACCTTGAGGCTCAGGTCAGTCCGGGCCGACAGATCATAGCGCGCCATGAGGGACACGAGCGCATAGGGCACCTGACGCGTCCGAACCGGACCCATGGGGCTGGCGGCGGACTCGAAAGAGGCGCTGCGCCAGTTCACGCCTCCACCGACGGTCACCGCCCGCAGCGGTCCGGCAAATCGGTAGGTCGAGAAAATTCTCCCAGATGTCCGGGGAAGCTCAGCATTCAACCGGCCGCCGTCGGCGTTTTCTGCCACGAAATGGGCAAAGCCGGCATAGGTGTTCCAGCCGGGAAGGATTTCGCCCTGCAGATCGATTTCGACGCCCCGCGAAGTGGTCCCGTTTGCGGCGAAATACGCCTGCGTTCCATCCGGCAAGAGCTGGCCCGGGTCGATCTGGCCGACATTGTCTAGCCAGGATTTGAAGACCGCGATCGATGCACTGGCGCGGCCGCCGAAATAGCTCCCCTTGACCCCGAACTCGACGTTGCGCCCGTTTGTCGGCGCCAGCATCCTCTCGTCCCGGTCTCTGTTGGTCTGCGGATTGAAGATTTCTGTATAGCTGACATAGGCCGAATGGTGGGAATCGAGATCAAGCACGGCGCCCGCGTAAGGTGTGATCCTGCCACTTTTGGAGAATTCGAAGGATGTAAGCGCCGTCTGTTGTTCTAGATCGTAGAACGTCAACCGCGTGCCGACGATCACCTTGAGCCGATCAACGATGTCGAGCTTGGCGGCACCATAAAATGCCCCCTGCCGCGTAACGGTACGGGTCCGCGAGAACGGCCGAGCGTCAAAATCGGGCTCGGGATACGCGCCGGTCCAATCGAATATGCTTTCAAACGGCGTCGACGGTAGCACGAAGCCACTGCTGAATTCGTTGGCGACCCGCCTGTTCGCCATGACGCCGAACACCAGGTCATGCTTTCGTCCCAAGAGGCTGACAGGCCCTGATAGCGTCGCATCGATGCTGTTCTGCCGGCTGCGCGTGTAGCTCGCCAGGGCAAATGGCTGAAGGCCTTCGCCGGTCACGCGATCCGGATAGCCAAGCCCGGAAAACAAGCGCGCATCCGATGAGGAACGCTGATGCATGACAGCTGCGCGTGCGGCCCACTGTCCTGCGAATTGGTGCTCAAGCGTCAAGAACGCCGAGTCCAGTGTATTGTCCCAACGGCTCCAGTCGGCCGTCATCGATTTGGATCGGGACCATCGCGTTGGAGTTCCGTCCGAGAACCAGAGCGGCATGCCACTCCAGGTCGTGCCTTCAGGACGGATCGCCTGATGGTCATAGCCGATGCTGATGAGCGTCCGGGGGCCAAGGTCTGCCTCGACAATGCCGTAGACGCTCCGCTTTGCCTGGCGATATCTGTCCACATGACCCTCGCGATCTTGCAGAATCCCGACCAGCCGGGCACGCACATGGCCATCGCGAGACAAGGGCGCCGAGATATCAGCCATGCCGCGAAAATTGTCCCACGATCCGGCGCTCAGCGTCGCAGAGGCTGCGAACTGGCGACCAGGCCGCTTACGTACCAGATTGATGGAAGCCGACGGATTGCCGGTGCCGGTCAGCAGGCCGGTTGCACCCCGCACGACCTCGAACCGCTCGAAGAAAGCTGTATCGAGAAAGCTCGCGCCACTGACGAACGCTGTTGGAATCCCATCATACTGGAAGCTGTCGATTGCAAACCCACGTGCGTAGAATGTGACGCGCTCGCTATCGAGGGTTCTCGAAGACAGGCCGGCCGTCGCTTCGAGGGCATTTTGAACCGAATTCAGCTGCTGATCATCGAGGTTCTCGCGCGTCATGACGGTGACGGCCTGTGGCGTTTCCCGCAGCGTCAGCGGTAGACGCGTAGCGGCAGTCACGACGGGGACAGTATAGATGGACGGCGATTGTCGCTCTCCCTGTCCGACGACGATAATCTCGTCCCGCCAGCCCGGCTGCTCGTCATTCGCGGCCCGCCCATCGGAAGTTGGAGACTGCGCTACGGCGGCCTGCGGCAAAAACGCTATGCCAGAAAATGCGCTGACGGCGCAAAGAAGGCGCGCGCGCCGACGCACGCCCCTTTGTGAGGGGCGGGTGAAGTATGGCATCGGGAAATCCTTGCTAGGTTTTCGTCACTCGGCTCAGCGCGCGAGTTGCCCCTCGAGGGTAGCGTGGTTGTAGTAGTCGCCAATCCAGACGATGCGTCCTTGCTCAACGCGAAAGAAGCTTGCTCCCCTGAAGGTGACCGGCCCCTGCTCTTTTACACCGCTCGGATGCGTCGCTTTGAATGTCCATTGGACGGCGACCTGATTGCCGGATGCGACTGGAGCCGCAAGCAGCGTGAGTCTGCGATCAGGCATCATTCCGCTGAGCAGCACCGGAACTTCGGTGACCGCATCAACGCCGGCCTTCACCGCCCCATTGCTTGTGTTGAAATACTCGACCGACGGCGCCAGCGTTGCCTTCAGGGCTGCTATGTCCCCGCTGTTCCAGGCATCGAAATAGCGCTGCACCACCGCGACGTCGGCATTGTTCACCGTCTGCGCTTTGGCCGAGACTGCGGAGAATGCCAGAAACAGCAGGCTGAGAAGCGCCGCCCAGAGAGGCCATGCGGAGTTTCTCGCGCCCGATACGGTGCCCAGGAGCAGCGGCGGGAATGTCATCGGATATGACGCTGGCCCGTTAAACGGCAACACGTTGCCCGGATCAGCGCACAGTGGATTGGATTGGCATTTGCACCTGTCGGTGGGGACAGGGGAACGAGGCGTGACGAAGCGCGGCATAGGGTCGCCCTCATGTGATTGATGATGGGAGAACGACGACCCCAGATCCGCCATTCATCCTAACATCCTATCTTTATCACGAATAGTTCGCAATAGCGCTGCGGCCCTGGCCCGCCATTTTTTTGTTCAGGCTATTTCGGTCTTGACCTTCCAACGATGGGAAGTGGCACGCCGTCGGTATGAGAGGAACCGCGATCATCGTCTGCGGCTCAGCGCTGCAGTTCGACATCTGCGCCCGATCAGCTGTTCTCAACGGCTTAGCGGTTCGCCCGGCTGACCCATTAGCTCGAGCGCTCCACCGCGAAGCGATAGCCAAATGAAGGGTATTCGACTTGAACAATCATGATCACATGCAGGACTGGAATGGATATCGCGACGTGCTGATGTCGCGCGTCGGCGAGTTTGCCAAGCTGAGCCCGGATTCGATGAAGGGCCTGATGATGGTTGAGCAGGGCGTGACCAAGTCCGGGTTACTTGACCCCAAAGTCATGGAATTGATCGCTCTGGCCGTGGCAGTCACGACCCGGTGCGACGGATGCATCTCGGTTCACGCCCAGAAAGCGATCTCCCTTGGCCTCACGCGCGAAGAGATTGCTCAGGCGATGGCTTTCACCATTTTTATGAATTCGGGCGCTGCGCTGACCTACACCGCTCGGGTCTTCGACGTCATCGACGCTTTGCCTGAAAACTGAACAGCAATCAGGGCTGGAGGCTTCAGGCCTTCAGCCCTGTTCCCCCACAGCATCAACGCACGGTGATGGCATGCCCGCAACCGCATTCAATTTCATGAGCAGTACCGGGGAGCAACTCTCTGGCCGGATCGAGCATCCTGCGACGACGCCGCGAGGCTGGGCCCTCTTCGCCCACTGCTTCACATGCGGGAAAGACAGCCTCGCCGCCGTCAGAATCTCACGGGCGTTGGCTCTGGCCGGTATAGGCGTCTTGCGCTTCGACTTCGCCGGGCTTGGCGGCAGCGCGGGTGAGTTCCGCGATTCGGGCTTTGCCTCCGATGTGGCGGACCTGGTTTGTGCAGCGAACGCAATGAGCGATGCTGAAATGCCGATCACGCTCCTTGTAGGACATAGTTTAGGCGGAGCGGCATGTCTGATGGCCGCGGTGGATATCCCGACCGTCCGCGCCGTGGCCACGATTGCCGCCCCTGCAGATGTAGCCCATATCCTCAGCACAATCGATCCAGAGTGTCTCACGCGCATCGAGCGCGATGGAAGCGCGCAGGTCAGCTTTGCTGACAGACCATTTGTCGTCGGTCGCAAGTTCGTCACGGATGCCCGCGCCCAGGCGCTGGAAGAGCGGATCGGAGCGCTGCAGCTTCCACTGCTTCTGCTACACGCCCCTGGCGACGACGTCGTAGGAATTAAGAACGCATCTCGCCTCTTTCAGGCCGCTAAGCACCCCAAGAGCTTTGTGTCACTGGATCAGGCCGACCATCTGTTGCGCGAGCGCGCGGACGCAGAATATGCAGCATCGGTTATCGCTGCCTGGGCTTCGCGCTACCTGCCGGCGACAGACTGGGACATTCGACCTGTCCAGCCCATGGCTGGGGTGACCGCGCATGAGACCGGCGCAGGAAGGTTCCAGGTTGCTATCCAGGCGGGGCGTCACCGGTTCCTTGCAGATGAACCCGTAGAGATGGGTGGTCTCGCGAGCGGGCCGACACCCTATGAGTTGGTCGCGGCAGGTCTGGCTGCCTGTACCGTTATCACGATGCGCCTCTATGCAAAGCGGGTGAACTTGCCACTGGATCAGGCTTTTGTGGCCGTCTCTCACAGTCGGGACAAGGATCGTACGCCGCAAGACCGCTTCAACCGGGATATCCGCCTCGTCGGGGACCTCACCGCCGAGCAGCGCGACAAGCTACTATCGATCGCCGACCGGTGCCCCGTTGATCTGACCCTCGTTCGCGGCTCCGACGTCGTCACCGAACTCGTTGAGACGCAAGATGGACTTGCCCCGGAAAAGTGGAGAGTTCCCTTGAGGTGAAAGGCGAACTCGATGACGAAGCAGCGACGTTTCACGAAGGAATTCGAGGAGGAA
>NZ_JBNNOB010000124.1:0-11168 GCF_050274375.1 Sphingomonas sp. NPDC019816 | reverse complement strand
CTCAGTGTGCCAGTCTGTCGTAGCTGCATCCGGCAGTCCCGTGGACCACCGCTGCGGTGAAACCCCTCTAGGCGGGGCCACGTCGGCGGTCAACAGCTTTTTTCACGGCTTCGTCATTTTTCTTGCGCTGCGGCGTAACACGCCTTCGCTATGATCCCTGCCCTGCCTCGTCGTCGGTGTCGTCGGCCGCGCCATAGTGGCGGGCGAGCATCGCACAGGCGATCAGCTGGATCTGATGGAACAGCATGATGGGCAACAGGATGACGCCCACCTGCGCCGCCGGGAACAGCACGCCCGCCATCGGCACGCCCGAGGCCAGGCTCTTTTTCGATCCGCAGAATTGCAGCACGATCGCATCCGCCCGCGACAGCCGCATCGTCCGCGCGATCACAAAGGTCATCAACAAGATGATGCCGAGCAAAAAAAGGCATAGCAGCATCAGGCGCGCCAAGTCGGTGGGCGATATGCGGGTCCACAGCCCCTCGACCACCGCCGCGCCGAAAGCGGTATAGACGACGAGGAGGATCGATCCCCGGTCGACGATCGTCAGCAGGCCCTTATGCCGCGTGACAAAGGCCCCGATCCACGGACGTAGCAAATGCCCCGCCACGAACGGTACGAGCAGTTGCAGCACGATGCCCTCTACCGACGCCAGCGATATGCCGCTTCGTCCATCACCCTGCATAAGAAGCGCGACCAGCGCCGGCGTCATGACGATGCCCAGCAGATTGGAGAAGGATGCGCTGCATATCGCCGCCGCGACGTTGCCGCGTGCGATCGCCGTGAAGGCGATCGACGACTGCACCGTCGATGGCAGCAAGGTCAGAAACAGGATGCCCGCCGCCATCGCCGGATCGACGCCGGGCAGGTGCGATAGCCCAAGGCCCAGGATGGGAAACAAGCCGAAGGTCACCACCAGGACAGCGATATGCAATGGCCAGTTGCGCAAGCCCTGCCAGATCGCGTCGCGCGACAGCTTTGCGCCATGCAGGAAGAACAAGAGGATGATACCCGCATCCGCGACATAGCCCGCCACGACGGCAAAACCGCCCCGCGCGGGCAGAAAGGTCGCCAGCAGCACCGTGCCGAGCAGGGCCAGGATGAAGGGTTCGAGAACGGAAAACAGGCGCTTCAGCATCGGCGCTCCTGGAAAAGACGGAATGCGGGTCGAGCGGCCACGCCGTCTTCCCGACAATGCCGGCCAGATAGGATGCCAAATCCGACGATGCCATCGGGGATCGTCTCAGCCGCCCGTCGACCGAGATGTCGACGCTCGTCCCGATCGAATCGCTGGGAAACGAAAAACGGGGGGAGCGATGCCCGTATCGCTCAACCCCCGTCCCGATCGTCCGCCGGTGCCGGTCTTACCGGCGGCTTCCACTCCCGATTATCGATTCTGTCTTATGTTTGGCTGACGACGCGTGACTTCCGTAGGGGAAATCGCGGCCAAAAAAAAGGCCGGTCTTGCGACCGGCCGAAAAGTTTTTAGGAGAGGATGCCTGAAAGGCCCGTCCCTTTTGCACCGCAGCACGATTTGCTGCAATTGCAACCTCGGCAAAGACACATGCACGAAATGCAATCGCATGCATGGTCAACTAGGCGAACGGCATGGCAGCGGTATCGCCGTGCTGTGCTTGATCTCCTCCATGGCAAAAGCCGCGCTGACGTCCACCAGCCGCACACGGTCGATCAGCCGCTTATAGACGCGATCATAGGCCTTGATGTCCGCCACGCGGATCTTGAGCAGATAATCGATCTCGCCCGCCATGCGGTAGAATTCGACCACCTCGGGCATGTCGCTGACCGCGCGCGCGAATTCATCGAGCCAGGCGGCATTGTGCTCGGCGGTGCGGACGCTGACGAAGACCGTCATGCCGGCATCGAGCTTTTCCGGGTCCAGCAACGCCACCCGCTTCAGGATGATGCCATCCTCTTCCAGCCTGCGGATGCGGCGCCAGCACGCATTTTGCGACAGGTTCACACGGACCGCGATCTCCGCGACCGACAGATTGGCGTCGTCCTGAAGCTGCGCCAGGATGCTGATGTCAATTTTATCGATCATCGGACCATATTATCGCATTTCCTTGCGCGTACCATGCCCGCACGCGCCAACTTTGGTATGATTTGACATGCCTGATCGCATATCCTTTTGCATAGAAGGGATATCATCATGCTGACGATCGCGAAGCCGCGCGCCTGCACACCATCCGCTGTGGAGGCCCTGGGGGTCACGTCGGCATACCGTCCGGTCGACCACGCTTTCATCGCCGCCGCACTTGCAGTGATCGACCGCGACCGACGTCGCTGCCCCGAGACGCCGCTCCTGACGCTGGCGCTTCCAGCGGCCCCTGCGATCGATCTGTACATGAAGGACGAGTCGGCACACCCCACGGGCAGCCTGAAGCACCGGCTCGCCCGCTCCCTGTTCACCAGCGGCATCGTCGCGGGCGTAATCCGCGAGGGTCGGCCTTTGGTCGAGGCTTCGTCCGGCTCGACGGCGGTGTCGGAGGCCTATTTCGCGCGCCTGCTGGCCCTGCCCTTCCATGCGGTGATGCCGGCCAGCACGGCCAAGGCCAAGATCCGCGCGATCGAGGCGCAGGGGGGCCAATGCCATCTGGTCGAGCCGCATCGCCTGTATGACGAAGCGCGCGACCTCGCCGATGCGCTGGGCGGCGTCTATCTGGACCAGTTCACCAATGCCGCCCCCGCCACCGACTGGCGTTGCGACAATATCGCCTCGGCGATCCTGGCGCAGATGGCGGGCGAGCCGCATGCCGTCCCCGACTGGATCGTGGTCGGGGCGGGCACGGGCGGAACCGCGACGACGATCGGACGCCATTGCCGGTATCGCGGCGTGCCCACGCGACTGTGCGTCGCCGATGTCGAGAACAGCGCCTTCTTCCAAGGGTATCGCGACGATGACGTCACGGCGCGCTGCCCCCTGCCCTCGCGGATCGAGGGGGTCGGGCGGCCACGGGTCGAGCCCTCCTTCCTGCCCGGTACCGTCGATCGGATGATGAAGCTGCCCGATGCGGTGTCGATCGCGGGTATGCGGGTGGTCAGCGACCTGCTGGACCGGGCGGTCGGGCCCTCTACGGGCGCGAACTTCGTCGCCGCCGCGCTGCTGGCGCTGGAGATGACCGCCGATTGCCGGGCCGGATCGATCGCCACACTGATCTGCGATCACGGCGCGCGCTATGCCGATTGTCACCACGATCGGCGCTGGCTGGCGGCGCAGGGCCTTGCCGAAAGCGTCGACGCGACCGAGATGATGCTTCGGACCATGTTGCTCAAGGACGCCGAATGACCACCAATCCCCTTCTGGCCGATACCGACCTGCCCGACTTTGCGGCGGTTCGCCCCGAACATCTCGTCCCGGCGGTCCAGACCCTGATCGCCGACGCGCGCGCCGCCGCCGACCGGATCGGCGGGTCGAATGCGAGCGATTTCGAAAGCGTCGTGCTGGCCAGTGAGCGTGCCGGTTTTGCGATCGAGCGCGGGTGGTCGCCCGCCAGCCACCTTCATTCGGTCGCCGATACGCCCGAGTTGCGCGCCGCCTTTGCCGAGGCGCAGGCGATGCTGGCCCAATATGGCATGGAAGCGGGGCAGGATGCGCGGATGTTCGCCGCCTTCAATCGCGTCGACCTGGCCCCGCTCGACGAGGCGGAAGCGCGCAGCGTCGAGTTGACCCGTCGCGGCTTCCGGCTTTCGGGTGTCGCGCTGGATGAGGATGCCAAGGCGCGGTTCCGCGAAATCGGGGTCGAGCTGAACCGCCTGACCACCGAATTCGGCAACGCCGTGCTGGATTCTACCGAAGCCTGGAGCGAGCATGTCACCGATGAGGCGCTGCTGGCCGGCCTGACCGACAATGCCAAGGCGATCCTGGCGACCTATGCCGCCGAGAAGCAGCTCGACGGCTGGCTGGTTACACTGCGTGAACCGAGCGTCCAGGCGATCCTGACCCAGGCTGACGATCGCGAGCTGCGCGCACGGGTCGCCCGCGCCTATGCCACCCGCGCGTCGGATCAGGCCGCCGACCCGAGCCATGACAATTCGGCGCGGATCGAGCAGATACTGGCGCTGCGCCATGAGGCGGCGCAGTTGCTGGGCTTCTCGGACGCCGCGGCGCGCTCGGTCGAGACCAAGATGGCGCAGTCGGCGGACGAGGCGCTGGCCTTCCTGTCCGATCTGGCGAAGCGCGCGCGTCCACTCGCCGAGCGTGAAGTGGCCGAGGCGACCGCCTATGCCAGCGAGACGTTCGGCATCGCCAAGCTCGAGCCATGGGACATGGCCTATGTTGCCGAACATATGCGTCGCGCGCGTTTCGGTGTCGATCGCGAGGCGATCCGCGCCTATTTCCCCCTGCCCCGCGTCATGGACGGGACCATCGCGCTGATCGAACGCCTTTACGGCGTCCGGCTGGTTCAACGGCAGGGTGTGTCGGTGTGGAATGCCGATGTCCGCTATTATGACGTGCAGGACAAGGACGGCACGGTCATCGCGGGCGTCTATTGCGATTTCCACGCCCGCGCCGGCAAGCGCGGCGGCGCGTGGATGGATGTGTGCCGCCCGCGTTTCCGCGATGCCGACCGTTTCCACCGCCCGGTCGCCTATCTGGTGTGCAACTTTCCGCCCGCGACGGGTGATACGCCCGCGCTGCTGTCCCATTCCGATGTGGTGACGCTGCTCCATGAGTTCGGCCATGTGCTGCATCATCTGCTGACCGAGGTGGACCTGCCATCGATCGGCGGCATTTCGGGCGTGGAATGGGATGCGGTCGAGTTGCCCAGCCAGTTCATGGAGAATTTCGCATGGGATCGCGACACGCTGACCGGCCTGTCGGCGCATGTCGAGACGGGGGAGCCCCTGCCCGAGGCGCTGTTCGCCAGGATGCTGGCGGCGCGCCGGTTCCAGGCGGGGCTGTTCCTGCTTCGACAGATCGAGTTCGCGACCTTCGACCTGACGCTCCATCGCGATTATGATCCGGCACAAGGCAGCCGGGTCATGGACGTGCTGAACGCCGTCCGCGCCGAGGTGGCCGTCATCCATCCGCCCGCCTGGAACCGCTTCCCGCACAGTTTCAGCCATATTTTCGCGGGCGGTTATGCGGCCGGCTATTACAGCTATTTGTGGGCGGAGCTTCTGTCGGCGGACGCCTTTGCCGCGTTCGCCGAAGAGGGCCAGGCGGCCGGCGACCGCTTCCGTCACGAGGTGCTGGCACGCGGGGCGAGCCGGCCGGCGGCGGAGAATTTCCGGGCGTTCCGGGGACGTGCGCCGCAACCCGACGCACTGCTGCGCCACCACGGCCTGGCGGCGTGATCGCATCACCGGATGGGGCTGAGAGACTCCATCCGGTACGATATCGCAAAAGGTTCCGCATTATAACTTAGGTAATTACAAAAAATCTTCGCCGGTCGCCCGTTCTGTACGAGCCATTAACCCTCAACGGCTTACTCCGTCCTGAAGGAGGACCGGGCCGTGAGCGGATCAGAGCAGATTGATTTTGAACAGAGGCTGGCAGCGTTCGGCTATACCCCGCGCAGCTATGTCACGTTTCCAATGGTCAAGCGCGCGATCGAGCGTCATGCGCCCGCCGCACTCACCGCCCTGTACCATCACATCGCCGCCACATCGCAAATTCGCGGGCTGTTCGCGTCGCAGGCGCGGATGGACCATGCCCGCGACAAGCAGATGGAACATTGGCGCAAGCTGTTCTCGCGCCCGCTCGATCGCGATTACGCCGCATCCTCGGCCCATATCGGCCAGATCCATGCCAAGATCGGGCTGGCGCCGACCTGGTATATCAGCGGCTATGCGCGGATGCTCGAATATGTGCTGCCCAAGCTGATCCTCGGCCGTCTGCTCTGGCCGTTCGGCGCGCGCCGCCGGGCACGGGCCGCGACCGCGCTGGTCAAGGCGTCGCTGATCGACATGGACATCGCGCTCGCCGCCTATTTCGAGGCCGAACAGGCCGGGCGCAGCGCCGTCATCGCACGGTGCGAGGCGGTGTTCGACCGCATGGCCAAGGGCGACCTGACCGCCACGCTCGACGGCCTGCCCGCCGAATATCAGGCGCTGGCGGACAGTTTCGAGGCGATGCGCGCGCAGATGTGCGCCACGCTGGGCGTCGTCACCCATTCGGGCCAGCAGATCCGCAGCGGATCGGGCGACATCCGCCAGGCGTCCGACGACCTGTCGGACCGCACCAAGCAGCAGGCCGCCTCGCTGGAGGAGACTGCCGCCGCCATGCAGGAGATCACGTCGACCGTGCGCCAGACCGCCGACGGTGCCTCGCAGGCCAACCGGATCGTCGGCGAGGCGCGCAACGAGGCCGAGGAATCGGGCGCGATCGTGCGCCGGGCGGTCGAGGCGATGAGCGGGATCGAACGCGCGTCGACCGAGATCAGCGAGATCATCACCGTCATCGACGGCATCTCCTTCCAGACCAATCTCCTGGCGCTGAACGCCGGGGTCGAGGCCGCGCGCGCCGGCGAAGCTGGCAAGGGCTTCGCGGTGGTGGCGAGCGAGGTTCGCGCGCTGGCGCAACGCTCGGCCGAGGCGGCCAAGGACGTCAAGACGCGCATCATGGCCTCGTCCGATCAGGTGGCGGCCGGCGTCGCGCTGGTCAACGAGACGGGCGACGCGCTGCGGCGGATCATCGAGCGGATCGGGCAGATCAGCGAACTGGTATCGAGCATCGCCGCTTCCGCCGGACAACAGTCGATCGGACTGGAACAGGTCAACAACGCCGTCACCGAAATGGACATCGTGACCCAGCGCAATGCCGCCATGGTCGAGCAGGCAACCTCCGCCGCGCGCAGCCTGGCGCAGGAGGCCGAGGTGCTGGCCAATGAGGTCGCCCGCTTCCAGCTGGCCGCCGGGTCCGTGGACCCTGCCAATCCGGTCCATCGGCTGCAACGGCGACTGGCCGCCGCCTGATCGCCTGCTCCCCTGCCCCACTCCCTCTGGCCTCCGGCAAAGCCGGGGGCTTTTGTTTTGGTGCAGCGCATCCCTTCAGCCGACGCTACGCTGTCCCGGCGGGGCAAGAATCGACGTGATAAGACGTGAGTGGATCCTGCCGACTTTCACATAGCCGTCCCCCCGGCTCGTGGAGGGGGCGACGTCGGTTGCAAGTGAAGCGTCCCCATGAGCGGTGCCCCCCCGTCAGGCCTTTGGCCCGCCACCTTCCCTTGCAGGGGATCGTTACAAAGCTCTTTGGACCACCCCGGCGGGGGCCGGGGTCAGTTAGGTAAGCGTTTATAAGCGATGGAAGGCGTTCAGCATCGGGAACCCGGCCTCCGTCGGGGTGGAACGAGAAGAGGGGGGAGGCCAATTTCGCACTGATCCCCTCGCAGGGAAGGAATGGCATGAGCCGTTGACCGGGCGCCGCGGATCACGCGCGACATCGTAATCGGGCCCCGACCCTCGCTGGGAGGGTGGTATGGTGATGGGAGGAGATGGCGTATCCGTGACCTCCAAGCGAACGCGCTCACGACCAGTTCCACCGTGACATGGGTCCGAACGCCAAAAACCGCCCTCCGGCATGGCCGTGGCGGTTATCGAACATCATATTGTTGAAAGGATGGTGGAGCCGAGGGGGATCGAACCCCTGACCTCTGCAATGCCATTGCAGCGCTCTCCCAGCTGAGCTACGGCCCCATCGATCGGCACAGACCACGGCGGGATCGGGTCTGGCGGTCAGCGTGTCCAGCCACGCTGGCTATTCCGGCGGAATGGTGGAGCCGAGGGGGATCGAACCCCTGACCTCTGCAATGCCATTGCAGCGCTCTCCCAGCTGAGCTACGGCCCCGTTCCGCTGTGGAGGCAGCCCACTAGCGGGGCTGTCGGGGCTCGGCAAGCACTTTTTTCAGGTCCCTGCCGAACCCCGTCGAACCTCTTAGTGTTCGTCATCCTCGCTGGACGTTTCCACGCCCAGATCGTCGTCGCCACCCAGATCGACCTCATCGTCGGGCGAGGGCTCTTCGTCCTCACCGGTGATGTCCAGATCTTCGTCGTCACCGCCCGCCAGATCGCTGTCGGCTTCCTTGTTCTCGGGCTTGTTCTGCTCGAACGGCAGAGGCTGCTTCGACTTCAGGATGGGCTCGGGCTCCCACTGCGTCCCGCAGTTGATGCAGGTGACGGGGTCGTCCTTTTCGAGGTCGTAGAAACGCGTCGCGCATTTCGGGCACGTACGCTTCGTGCCCCATTCCGGCTTGATCATGCCGTTCATACCTTTCGGAATTGGGTTTTCCGCCGGAGCGAAAAGTGGGCGCGCCTTGCCACAGCGCAAGCCCCCTGTCAAAAGCCCGCGCCATCTATGGCGCACACCCTTCCCCAGCCTCGCACCGTGCGAGCCGCCGCCGCCCTTCGCGGCACCATCGCCGTTCCGGGCGACAAATCGATCAGCCACCGCTCGCTGATGCTCTCCGCGCTCGCGGTCGGTGAAAGCCGGGTCGAGGGGCTGCTGGAGGGCGAGGACGTGCTCGCCACCGCCGCCGCGATGCGCGCGATGGGCGCGGACATCGTCCGCCAGGATGACGGGGTGTGGGTGATCCACGGCGTCGGCGTCGGCGGACTGCTCCAGCCGGAGGTCGCGCTCGACATGGGCAATTCGGGCACCTCGACGCGCCTGCTGATGGGTCTGGTCGCCAGCCATCCGATCACCGCGACCTTCATCGGCGACGCCTCGCTATCCAAGCGCCCGATGGGCCGCGTCATCGATCCGCTGTCGCAGATGGGCGCGCAGTTTCAGGATACGCCCGGCGGCCGCCTGCCCCTGATGGTGCGCGGGATCAGCCCGGCGGTGCCGATCCGCTACACCCTGCCCGTCGCCTCGGCGCAGGTGAAGTCGGCGATCCTGCTTGCCGGTCTCAACACGCCGGGCGAGACGACGGTGATCGAGCCGATCGCGACCCGCGACCATAGTGAGCGGATGCTGGCGGGCTTCGGCGCCGAGTTGACCGTCACCCCCTCTCCCAAAGGCCGTATCATCACGATTCGCGGCGAAGCCGAGTTGAAGCCGCAGAATATCGTCGTTCCCGGCGATCCGTCCTCGGCGGCCTTCTGGCTGGTCGCGGGCTCGATCGTGCCGGGCGCGGACGTGACGATCACCAATGTCGGCATGAACCCGACCCGCACCGGCATCATCGCCGCGCTCAAGATGATGGGCGCCGACATCACCGAACTGAACGCGCGCATCGTCGGCGGCGAGCCGGTCGCCGACCTGCGCGTCCGCCATGCGCCCCTGTCAGCGATCGAGGTCCCGCCCGAGCTGACGCCGAGCATGATCGACGAATATCCCGTGCTGTTCGTCGCGGCGGCTTATGCCAAGGGTACGACCATCGCGCGCGGCGCGGAGGAATTGCGGGTCAAGGAATCCGACCGGATCGCCGCGATGGCGAACGCGCTCGACGCGTGCGGCGTCCGTTGCGAGGAGTTCGAGGATGGCATGGCCGTGACCGGCACCGGCGGCGATCCCATCCCCGGCGGCGCGACGATCGCCACGCTGCTCGACCACCGGATCGCGATGAGCATGACCATCGCCGCGCTGAACGCCCACGCGCCCATCACGCTGGACGACGCCGCGCCGGTGGCGACCAGCTACCCCATCTTCTTCGACACGCTGGAAAAGCTGGGAGCGATGGCATGATCATCGCCGTCGACGGTCCCGCCGCCAGCGGCAAGGGCACCATCGCCCGTGCCCTCGCCAGGCATTATGGTCTGCCGCATCTCGACACGGGTCTGCTCTACCGCGCGGTCGCGGCGACGGTACGCCAGATGCACCTCGACCCTACGAAGGAAGCCGATGCGGTCGCCGCGTGCAGCTTCGACGACAGCCTGCTCGCCGATCCCGCCTTGCGCGATGACGAGACGGGCAAGCTCGCCTCGGTCGTGTCGGCGCATCCGCTGGTCCGCGCCGCGCTGCTCCAGCGGCAGAAGCGCTTCGCGCAGCAGCCCGGCGGCGC
Source organism: Sphingomonas sp. NPDC019816 (assembly GCF_050274375.1). Classification (NCBI taxonomy): domain Bacteria; kingdom Pseudomonadati; phylum Pseudomonadota; class Alphaproteobacteria; order Sphingomonadales; family Sphingomonadaceae; genus Sphingomonas; species Sphingomonas sp. NPDC019816. The sequence continues at coordinate 1,203 of NZ_JBNNOB010000124.1, read as the reverse complement.
GATCCTCGACGGACGCGATATCGGCACGGTCATTGCGCCCGACGCCGACGCCAAGCTGTTCGTGAAAGCCAGCCCGCAGGTCCGTGCCCGGCGGCGGCATAACGAGCTGGTCGCGAACGGCTCGACCGCCAGCTTCGAGCAGGTGCTCGCCGACATCCGCGCCCGCGACGAACGCGACAGCGGCCGGGCCACGGCCCCCCTCACCCAGGCGGCGGACGCGGCGGCGCTCGACACCTCCAGCCTGACGATCGACGCGGCGGTCGCCCGCGCGATCCAGTTCGTCGACGCGCAGGTCGCGGCCAAGGCGCGCTAACCCAATCCTCCCCAGCATGGGGAGGTGGCAGCGCGCCAGCGCTGACGGAGGGGGGCTTCCACACAGGACGTCCTTTACGGAAAGCGCCCCCTCCCCGTACCGGCGAGGATCTCCTCACCTTGCGCCAAACCCCCTTTTCCGCTATGGAGCCCGCGCTCGCGGACCCTGTTCCGCGGAGAGGCTGACGCGGGGTCTTGCCCCAGCGTCCTTTCCGCATTCGCGCGGACCGCCGCTTTTCCGTGTTTCAGTCACATCTTCGGGCTTGGTGGCGTCGACATGGGGTCGGCGCGGCCATCGTCGAAGGTTTCGGGCGACGCCCGGACCGGAGGCGGAAAACTATCAGGAACCTAACCCTTTTATGGCAACCAACCCCCAGCCCACGCGCGACGATTTCGCGGCGATGCTCGATGACATGTTCGGCGGTGCCGACAGCTTCGAGGGTCGCGTCGTGCATGGCACCGTCACCGCGATCGAAAACGACATGGCCGTCATCGACGTCGGTCTGAAGTCGGAAGGCCGTGTGCCCCTCCGCGAATTCGCTGCCCCCGGCCAGAAGGCCGACCTGAAGGTCGGTGACGAAGTCGAGGTCTATGTCGACCGCGTCGAGAACATGCACGGCGAAGCGATGCTCAGCCGCGACCGCGCCCGCCGCGAAGCCGCCTGGGACAAGCTGGAACTCGAATTCTCGAAGTCGGCCCGCGTTGAAGGCGTGATCTTCGGCCGCGTGAAGGGTGGCTTCACCGTCGACCTGAACGGCGCCGTGGCGTTCCTGCCCGGCTCGCAGGTCGATATCCGCCCCGTCCGCGACGTCACCCCGCTGATGGACATCCCGCAGCCGTTCCAGATCCTGAAGATGGACCGCAAGCGCGGCAACATCGTCGTGTCGCGTC
>NZ_JBNNOB010000123.1:0-11517 GCF_050274375.1 Sphingomonas sp. NPDC019816 | reverse complement strand
TCGGCCGGTATTCCCCCGAACCCGTTCAGCCTGAGCGAAGTCGAAGGCCACGCCCGACGCCCCACCCCAAGCCAGTCTCGTGACCGATCAACCACTTGCCACCCCCGCCCCGCTCGGCCAGTCTCGCCGCCATGATCCTCCCCCTGCTTCTCGCCGCCGCCGCGACGCCGGCCGCCGCCCCCTCCCCCGCCCGGCTGAAGGCCGATGTCGAAGCGCTGGTCGGGTTCGGCACGCGCCATACCGCCTCGACCACCACCGACCCCAAGCGCGGCATCGGCGCGGCGCGCGACTGGACCGCGCGGCAGTTCGAGGCGATCGCCCAAGGATGCGACGGGTGCATCACCGTCGAGCGGATCAACCGCCGCTTCACCGGCCCGCGCGCGCCGAACGGCGTGATGGTCGAGGATGTGCTGGGCATCCAGCGGGGGCGCGATCCGTCGCGCGTGGTGATCGTCGGCGCGCATATCGACAGCCGGGTGACCGACGTGATGGACGCGACCTCCGACGCGCCGGGGGCCAATGACGACGCCTCGGGCGTGGCGCTGGTGCTGGAGGCGGCGCGGCACCTGTCGAAGCAGCAATTCGACGCCACTATCGTCTATGCCGTCTTTTCGGGCGAGGAACAGGGTCTGTGGGGCTCGACCCTGCTGGCCGATACCGCCCGGCTGCGCAACTGGCGGGTATCGGCGATGCTCAACAACGACATCGTCGGGAACACGATCGGCCAGGGCGGCGTGCGTGAGGCGCGCTGGGTCCGCGTCTTCTCCGAAGGCATCCGTTCGTCGGAGGACCTGCCCCAGCAGATGCAACGGCGCGGAAACGGCGGCGAGGATGATGGCCCCAGCCGCGCGCTGGCCAAGGCGATCGACGGCGTCGCCGACAAGCTCGGCGGGCTGGACGTGTTCCTCGACCGCCGGCCCGACCGTTTCGGCCGGGGCGGCGATCACGAACCCTTCCTGAAGCTGGGCTATCCCGCCATCCGCTTCTCGGTCGCCAATGAGGATTGGGACGCGCAGCATCAGGACCTGCGCAAGGAAGGCGGGATCGCTTATGGAGACACCATCGACAAGATGGACTTTCCCTATCTGGCGAAGGTGACCGCGATCAACATCGCCACGCTCGCCCGCCTGGCCGCCGCGCCCGCCGCGCCCGACAAGGTGACGATCAGTGGCGCCCTGTCGCGTGACACGAAGGTCGAATGGGCGGCCGTACCAGGGGCGGTCCGCTACCGCGTCCATTGGCGGCGCAACGATGTTCAAGAGTGGACCCAGTCGCGCGACGTGACCGAGCCGGGCACTGTTCTGGCGCAGGTGCCGGTCGACGATCACTTCGTGGGCGTGTCGGCGATCGCGGCGGATGGGGCCGAAAGCCTGGTCACCTTTGGCGGGCGCTGATCGCGGATAGCCGTGAAAGGATGCCGCTCCGTGGGAGTTGGTCGGAGCGGCATCCCATATTCGACCCGGCGTCTCCTCGGGTCGAACTCCCCCCTGGGGAAGCTGTCAGCGACGAACCAACTTGCTGCGTACCCATGCGCGCCGGGTTCCGCTGCGCACCGTCTGGGTCGTGGTGGTCGTCGTTGTCGTGATAACCGGCGGCCCCTGTACCACGACCGTGGTCACTGTGGGAGCCGGATAATAATAACCCCCTTCATAATAGCCCGAATTTCCTGACGCAAGCGTGCCGACGGTCGTCGTCGTGGTGACGGTGGAACCATCGCGCGTCACCCAGCGCCGGCCCGTCGCCGGCGGGGGCGGCGGATAATCGCCGGGATAGTCATAAGCGGGGCGACCATAATCGGGTTGGCCGTAATCGTCATAGCCCGGTGCCATATGCCGTCGCCGATCCTCGGCGCGGTCGATGGCATAGCCCGCCGCCGCGCCCACGCCGGCGCCGATCAGCGTTCCGCCCAGCCGGTCGCCCCGCCCCGCCAGGACATTGCCGGCCACCCCGCCGGCGACCGCGCCGATCGCGGCACCGCCCAGACCGGTGTCGCGCGGCGCCGGTGGCGGATAGCCCGCGCCCGCATAGCCGGTGCCGGCATAGGCCGCCGCATCGGGGTCGTCCCAGTTCACGCCGGAGACGCTGTCATACACCCCGCCACGCTGGTCGATCAGCACCGCATCGTCGTAATAGCGCGACCAGTGATATCCCGCCGGCGGCTGCGCCAGGCGATAGGTCGCCCAGTCCTCCACCGCGAAACGCTGGCTGTTCCAATAGGCGGGGACCACCACGCCGCGCGCCGGCCGTCGATAGGCCGGCCAGCCGCCCGGCGCATTGGCCCCGCCCCACCAACGCCCGCCGACCTTGCTGCCCCAGCGGTCGCGGCGGACCGGCCCCGCACCGACGGTACGGGTCGTCACCTGGGGTCGGGCCGTGGCGGGCGCGGCGGCGTCGATGGCCGGGCGGGGATAGCTGGCCCCGGCGCGCAGCGGGGGGGCGCCCTGGGCCGCCACGGGCGCGGTCAACATGGTGGCGAGGGAGAGGCTGATCAGATGCGACAAGGTCCGCATGGCGTGGCAAAAATCCCCTGTTCGGTGCAATGGCGTCTCCCCCCAACGCCCGTGCCGTCTCAAAGGTTTGATACCAGCGCCGCCCTTTTGCCGATAGCGGCGGGCCGCGTCCCGAATCGGGTCAGGCGTGTCAGGCGTCCAACCCGGCCAGACGGGGCGCGAGCAACGTCATCAGCGCTTCGCATCCTGCCTGATCCTCGGCGTCGAAGCGGTCTGGGACCGGGCTGTCCAGGTCGAGCACGCCGACGACCCGCCCGTCCCGAACGATCGGCACGACCAACTCGGAACGGCTGGCGGCGTCGCACGCGATATGGCCCGGAAAGGCATGGACGTCGGCCACGCGCTGCGTCTGCCCGGTGGCGACGGCGGCTCCGCACACGCCCTTGCCGACCGGAATGCGGATACAGGCCGCTTTACCCTGGAACGGGCCGAGGACCAGTTCGCCGCCGACCATCCGGTAAAAACCGGACCAGTTGAGATCGGGCAGATATTGTCCGATCAGCGCGGCGGCATTGGCCATGTTGGCGACGGCGTCCGCCTCTCCGGCGGTCAGCGCGTCGAGCGCGGCATGGAGGTCGTGGTAGAGTTCCGCCTTCGATCCGGCGCCGATGTCGAACTGGTACATGGGTCGCGATGTAATCGGCGATGGCCGCCGCGTCATCCCCCGACGGACGCACATGGGCGGCTAACCCATCGTCAAGAAAGGCGGGGGCGCCCATCGGCACCCCCGCTCCGTCATCACCCGAACAGCTTGGCGGCCGTCTCGGCGATGCGCTTGCCCTGATAGCGGGCGCCGTCCAGATCGACCTGGCTCGGCTGGCGGCTGCCGTCACCGTCGGCCAGCGTCGAGGCGCCGTAGGGCGTGCCGCCATGGACTTCCTTCACGCCCATCTGGCCCTGAAAGCCATAGTCCAGCCCGACGATGGTCATGCCATGGTGGATCAGGTTGGTCAGGACCGAGAAGATCGTCGTCTCCTGCCCGCCATGCTGGCTGGCGGTCGAGGTGAAGGCGCCGCCGACCTTGCCGACCAGGCCGCCCTTCATCCACACGCCACCGGTCGTGTCCCAGAACGCCGCCATCTGACTCGCCATCCGGCCATAGCGGGTCGGCGTGCCGACGATGATCGCGTCATAGTTCGTCAGCGCATCGGGGCCCTCGATCTCGGGATGCGCGGTGTCCGTCTTGAAATGCGCGGCAGCGACGACCTCGGGCGGCGCGGTCTCGGCGACGCGGCGGATGTCCACCTCGGCCCCGCCGGCACGTGCGCCCTCGGCGATGGCGTCGGCCATCTGCTCGATGTGACCATAGGACGAATAATAAAGGACCAGAACCTTGGCCATGTGACGTAACTCCCTTCCTGAAAGCGTGAAATTATTCGGAATCGACCAGAACGATCTCGGCATCCTCGACCGCCGTGATCGTCACCGTGCGACCACCCGACAGCGCCGCGCCATCCCGCGCTGCGAACGGCACACCGTCGATTTCGATCCGTCCCGTCGCCGGCACCAGATAGGCGTGACGCCCCTCGCCCACCGTATGTTCGATGCGCTCGCCGGCCCGCAGCGTCGCGGCCAGAACTCGCGCTTCGGCGCGGATGCGCAGCGCGTCGCCATCCTCCTCGAACCCGCTGGCCAGCGTCACGAACTTGCCCGAGCGTTCGCCCTTGGGAAAGGGCTTGGCACCCCAGCTGGGCTGGCCGCCTCGCGTGCGCGGCTCGATCCAGATCTGGAAGAGCGTCGTTGGCTCGGTCTCCAGATTATATTCGGCGTGGCGCACGCCCGACCCGGCGCTCATCACCTGCACGTCGCCCGCCGCCGTGCGGCCGACATTGCCCATCGAGTCCTGGTGCGTGATCGCGCCGGTGCGGACATAGGTGACGATCTCCATGTCGGCATGGGGATGCGGCGGGAAGCCGGCATTGGGGGCGATGACGTCGTCGTTCCAGACGCGGATCGCGCCCCAGCCCATGCGGGCCGGATCATAATAGCTGGCGAACGAGAAATGATGCCGCGCGTCCAGCCAGCCATGATTGGCATGACCCAGGCTTTCGAAGCTGCGACGGTCGATTCCGGTGTCGATGACTTGGGTGCTCATGGGGTATCTCCCTTGGTTGCCCCCAAGATAGGCGCGATTATGATCGCGTAAACGGAAACGCTGGAAACCGATCGTTTCCACGTTCATTGTAGCGGCGCGGGGCCGCCATGGACCGCCTTGGGGGGAACAGGGGTCGAGGATGCGTCTGCCGGATCTGGAAGCCTGGGCGATCTTCGCCGCCGTGGTCGAGCATCGCTCGTTCAGCGCCGCCGCCGATGCGATCGGCCTGTCCAAGGCGACCGTGTCCAAGGCGATCACGCGGCTGGAGGCGCAGCTGAACCAGTCACTATTCCACCGCACCTCGCGCCGCCTGGCGCTGACCGAGGCGGGCAAGCCGCTGGCCGATCACGCCGCGCGCATCCTGGCAGAGGCCCGCGCCGCCGAGGAGGCCGCGCGCGATGCCGCCAGCGCGCCAGCGGGCCGCATCCGCCTCGCCGCGCCGATGTCCTTCGGGGTCAGCAACATCGCGCCCGTCATCGCCGATTTCCTGGCCGCGCATCCCGGCATCGAGATCGAACTCAGCCTGTCCGACGCACGGGTGGACATCGTCGCCGAAGGCTATGACATCGCGCTGCGCATCGCCGACCTGCCCGATAGCTCGCTACGCGCGCGGCGGCTGTGCGGCATCTCGACGCATGTCGTCGCCTCGCCCGGCTATCTGGCCGAACATGGCGAGCCGCGTCATCCCAACGAATTGGGCGAGCATCGCCTCCTCAGCTATTCCAACATCACTGGTCCCTGGCGCTTCCGCCATCCCAACGGCGCGGAAGTGTCGGTGCGGCCGCAGGGGCCGCTGACCGCCAATAGCGGCGATGCGCTGGTCCCCGCCGTCGTCGCGGGCTTGGGCATCGCGCGCCTGCCCGGCTTCATCATCGGCCCGTATCTCGCCAGCGGCGCCGCCGTCGAGATCCTGACCGAATGGACGCCGCCGCCGATCGGGCTGCATCTGCTCACCCCGCCCAGCCCGCTCAGGCCGGCGCGGGTGGAGGCGCTGATCACCTGGCTGGCCGACCGGGTGCGCGATCCCTGCACCGCCCATAGACAGGGAGCCACGGCATGAACCGGCTGCGCCCCGACGACGCCGATTCGCGCTTCATTCGCCGAATCGTCCTGACCCTGCTGATCTTGGCGGTCAGCGCGGCGCTGTTCCGGGCCGGTGATCTGTTGATCCTGGCGTTCGGATCGATCCTGGGGGCGATCGTCATTCATGCGATCGCAGACCTTTACGCCGATCACCTGCCGATCGGCCCGAAGCGATCGCTGACGCTGTCGATCGCGACCGTGCTGGCGGTGCTGGGCTTTCTGGGCTGGCTGTTCGGCGTCGCCTTTCGCCAGCAGTTGAACACGCTGGTCACCCAATTGCCGATCCTGCTCGACCAGCTCGCCGGCTGGGCCTCGCAATCGCCGGTCGGTGAGAAAGTGGTCGATGCGGTGCGCGCCGCCTATGCCGGCAGCCGGGTGGCGCAGGACATCAGCGGCATCGTGTCGGGCGCGGGCGAGTTCGTCCTGAACTGCCTATTGCTGCTGGTCGGCGCGCTGTTCTTCGCCGCCGATCCGAAAATCTATGAGCGCGGCTTCCTGCTGCTCATCCCCCGGTCGATGCGGCCTGCGGTGGAGGATGCGCTGTTCGACACCGGCTCGACCCTGCGGCTGTGGCTGCGGGCGCAGCTGATCCAGATGACGACGATGGGGGTGCTGGTCGGCGTGGGACTGGCGTTCGCCGGTGTGCCTTCTGCGGCCGCGCTGGGGCTGCTGACCGGATTGAGCGAGTTCGTGCCCTATGTCGGGCCGATCGCCGCGATGCTGCCCGCACTCGGCCTGGCGGCACAGGGGGGCAGCGGCGCGATCATCGGCACGCTCATCACCTTCGCGGTCGTGCGGTTGATCCAGACCAACGCCATCACCCCCTTCGTCACCAGCCGGGTCGTCGCCATCCCGCCGGCAGTCACCCTGTTCGCGATCATCGCCATCGGCACGATCTTCGGGCTGTTCGGGCTGTTCTTCTCGGCGGCGCTGCTGGTCGTGGTCTTCACCCTGATCCGCAGCCTGTACCTGCGCGAGGTGCTGGGCGAGGACATTCCACGTGCGGACCACACATCCCTGCTGGGTCCCGGCGCCCGGCTGAAAAGCGACGAGGAGAGTCCCGGTTAGGGGCGAATTAACCTTTTGCGTTCATATCCGCATTGGTTAATGAATGGAATTTCAGATCGCCGGGGGCCTCACGGAGGGCGATCATCGCGAATGGGGACTGCCGATGCGCGTATTGTTGATCGAGGACGAACCGACGACCGCCAAGGCGATCGAGCTGATGCTCGGCAGCGAAGGCTTCAACGTCTATACGACCGACCTGGGCGAAGAGGGCCTGGATCTGGGCAAGCTGTATGATTACGACATCATCCTGCTCGACCTGAACCTGCCCGACATGCACGGCTATGACGTGCTCAAGCGCCTGCGCGTCGCGCGCGTCTCGACGCCGGTCCTGATCCTGTCGGGCATCAACGAGATGGATTCGAAGGTGCGCAGCTTCGGCTTCGGCGCCGACGATTACGTGACCAAGCCCTTCCACCGCGAAGAGCTGATCGCGCGCATCCACGCCGTCGTCCGCCGCTCCAAGGGCCATTCGCAGTCGATCATCCGCACCGGCAAGCTGGCGGTCAATCTCGACGCCAAGACGGTCGAGGTCGACAATGCCCGGGTGCACCTGACCGGCAAGGAATATGCCATGCTGGAGCTGCTGTCGCTCCGCAAGGGCACCACGCTGACCAAGGAGATGTTCCTGAACCATCTCTATGGCGGCATGGACGAGCCGGAGTTGAAGATCATCGACGTCTTCATCTGCAAGCTGCGCAAGAAGCTGAGCCTGGCCTGCGACGGCGAGAATTATATCGAGACGGTCTGGGGCCGCGGCTATGTGCTGCGCGAACCCGATGAGATCGGACAGGCCGAACAAGCCGTCGCCTGATCGGGCGGTTTGTCGGGGAAATATGGGCCGGTTCGCGGGGGCGCGAGCCGGCCCTTTTTCTATGGGCGAGGTCCCGTGGCCTTCGACTGCGCTTAGGCTTAACAGAGCAAGGGGACTGCGGGCCTGACCCCCAACAGCCGTTCAGCCTGAGCGAAGTCGAAGGCCACGCCCCACCCTATCTATCAGGCGCTGACGCGCCGCCGCCGCAGCGCCAGGACCAGCAACGCCAATCCCCCCGCCATCACCCCCATCGTGGCCGGCTCCGGCACCGGAATCGGCGAACCGCCGCTGCTCCCGCCCGGCGTGACCGGCACCTGCGGCGTGGTCGGCACATAGGTGCCGATATAGGTCCCCAGATGGAACTCCCCATTCTGGGTCAGGCTGCCGAACACGGCCGAACCCTCGATATAATTGCCGGTCGTCGTCGCCGCTTTCGGCGCGAGGACCGAGCCTTTCCAGGCAGTGGTCAGCTCCAGGCTGGTCGCGGTCGGGAAGTTCCAGATGACATGCTCGCCCAGGCCGGTCGCATCGCCCAGGAAATTGTCGTCCAGCCGCACTGCGCTGCCGGCGACATTAACGATGACCGTATCCGCACCGTTCCGGTTGAAGGCGATCTCGCCGAAGCGGGACAGGTCGGCGGCGTTCAGGTTGAACACCGCGACGCCATTGGCCCCCGGCACCGCGTTGAAGGTCGCGCGGTTGCCGACGATGCTCACCGCACCGGTTGCCGCGAGCGCCGCATAGCCGTTGGCCAGATCGGTCATGCTGCTGGTCAGCAGCGTCTTCTGCTGGTTCAGCCCCGCGACGAAGCCCGGATCACTCGCGCCCAGCCCCGCCTGCACGATATTCTGATTGATATTGGTGTTGGACAGCGTGCCGCCGACCTTCACCGTCTGCACCCCGCCATTCAGGTTGAACCCGCCGACGACATTGCCGCCGATCAGCGCGCCCGATCCGTTGTTGAGGTTCTTCGTACCGCCCAGCACGTCGCCGACCACGGTCAGGCCGGGCAGCGCATAGTTGGACGGTGCGGGCGTGCGAATCTGATAATTGGACGAATTGCCGCTCAGATTACCGCCGACGAAGGTCCGCCCCTCCACCTCGGAACTGGACGTCAGATCGCCGAGCACGATCAGATTCCATTCCTTCAACGCATCGATGCCGACGACCGGCCCGGCCATGGCGATGGAGGGCAAGGCGGCGGCGATCAGCGCGGCGAAAGAAAGACGGTATTTCATGGGGATCGGCCTAACCCAAAAGCCTTGCTGATCCCTTAGCCTTATCGTCCCATTTCGGGATCAGCGGCGCTCCCACACCTTTTGCCCGCCGATCCAGGTCTCCTCGACCTTGGTCGCGCGCAGTTCGGTCGGGTTGGCGTCGAGCGGGTTGCGGTCGACGATCACGAAATCCGCCTGCTGGCCATGGCCGAGGCGGCCGAACAGATCCTCGGCGAAGCCGGCATAGGCACCGTCCATCGTGAAGGCACGCCACGCCTGTTCGCGGGTCACGATCTCCTGCGGCTGCCACCCACCATAGGGCTGGCCGTCCGGTCCCTGGCGCGTGATCGCGGCGGCCCAGCCGGCAAAGGGATCGGGGCTCTCGACCGGATAATCCGAGCCGAAGACGAGCGTCGCGCCGTTCTTCAGCATCGTGTTCCAGGCATAGGCCCCCGCCAGCCGCGCCGGCCCCAGCCGTGCCTCCGCCATCGTTCGATCGCTCGTCTCGTGCACCGGCTGCATCGAGGCGATGATGCCATGTTTGCCGAAGCGCGGCAGATCGGCCGGATCGACGATCTGAGCATGTTCGATCCGCCAGCGCCGATCGCCCTTATAGGTCTCCGCCAGTTCGTCGATCGCGTCGAGCACCTGCGCGTTGGCGCGGTCGCCGATCGCGTGGACGGCGACCTGGTACTTGTCCATCGCCGCGCGGCTCATCAGGTTGCGGATCACGTCGTCCGACATGAAGCCCAGACCCGTCTGGCCCGGCGCATCGGCATAGGGCTGCTTCAGCCACGCGCCGCGTGACCCCAGCGCGCCATCGCCATAGAGCTTCACGCCGACCAGCCGCAGCTTGTTGTTGTACAGCCACTGGGTCGGCCCGGTGCCGCCGATGCGCACGCTGTCCTCGACGCCACCGCCATAGCTCATGATACGGACGCGCAAATTCCCGGCATCGCCCATCCGGCGATAGGTCAGCCACTCGTCCAGCGTGGTGCCCATATCGGCGGTCGCGGTGATGCCGTGGCTCAGCAATTCGTTCTGCGCCTTCAGAAAGGCGGTGTTGCGATCCTTGGCCAGCGGTTGCGGCACCGCCTTCTGGATCAGCGCCATGGCCGCGTCGACGAACACGCCCGAGGGCTGGCCGCCGATCTTCTCGATCCGACCGCCGGCGGGCGAGACGGTCTTGGCGGTGACACCGGCCGCCTTCATCGCCGCGCTGTTCGCCCAGAGCGCATGGCCATCGGCGCGCTCCATCACCACCGGCCGATCCGAGACGATGGCGTCGAGATCAGCGGCCGTCGGGAAACGACCCAGCGCCCAGCTTTCCTGGTTCCAGCCGCCACCCAGCACCCATTTGCGCTCCGGGTTCGCCGAGGCATAGGCCGCGATCCGCGCCTTGGCCTCGTCGAGCGACTTGGTGGGTGCCAGATCGAGTTCGAGCAGGCGGAAGCCCAGCCCCATCACATGGCCATGCGAATCGACGAAGCCGGGGATCAGCACCCGCCCCTTCATGTCCGCACGCCAGTCGAGCTTGTCGGGACGCTTGTCCTTGGCCGACAGCAGCCGCGCGACCTTGCCGTCCGGGGTCAGCAGCAAGCCGGTGAAGCGGACGACCTTGCCATCCTTGTCCAGCGTCATCCCCGTGACATTGTCGATCAGCGCATCGGCAAAGGCCGCGACGGGGGTGAGCGCGGTCGCCAGCGTCGCGGCGAGCAGGATGCGAAGGGGGCGGAAGGAGGAAGCCGGCTTGAGCATGGTCCGTTCCCTATCGGGTGATGCGGCGGGTGGGAAGCGGCGTAACGATCCTCCCCGGCACGGGGGGGGCAGCAGGGCGAAACTCTGACGGAGGGGGGCTTCCACACAAGGTACCCTTTTGCGGCACGCCCCCCTCCACCATGCTCCGCATGGTCCCCCTCCCCTTATAGGGGAGGAAAGCGTCACGACCGCCGCACGACCTCGCGAATCACGAAGTGCGAGGCCAGCCGCGTCACCCCCGGCAATCGCGCCAGCGTTTCGCGGTGGATGCGCTCGTAACTGTCGTCGCGGCGCACCTCGACCTGGATCATATAGTCCGCCTCGCCGCTCATCAGGAAACATTCGACGATCTCGGGACAGCGCAGGATCTCGCGCTCGAACGCCGCCATCGTTTCCTGCCGCTGGTCCTTCAGCGTCACATTGACCATCACGATCGACGGCCGCCCGCGCGCCTCGTGGCTCAGGATCGCGCGATAGCCGGCGATCACCCCCGCCTCGCGCAGTTGCGCCACCCGGCGATGCGCGGCGCTGGCCGACAGCCCGACCTTTTCACCCAGCGCGGCGCTGGTCAGGTCGGAGTCTCTGGCCAGTTGCGCCAATATGCGGCGGTCGATCGCGTCGGACATTTCATCCCGATAGCGGCATTCCCTTTGCAATGAAATCTCGCCCGAGCCGCTGTATCGGGATCGCTTTGCAAACCTCTCCCGCCCGATCGGCGCTACTATCCGCGCCATCATATAGGAGAGTTTTGCCATGCGCGTCGGTGTGCCCAAGGAAATCAAGAATCACGAATATCGCGTCGGCCTGACCCCGCCGTCGGTGGCCGAGCTGGTCGCCGCCGGCCATGAGGTCATCGTCGAGACCAAGGCCGGTGGCGGCATCGATTTCGAGGATCAGGACTATGTCGACGCCGGCGCGCGCATCGTCGCGACCGCTTCGGAAGTGTTCGACCAGGCCGAGATGATCGTGAAGGTG
>NZ_JBNNOB010000122.1:0-11560 GCF_050274375.1 Sphingomonas sp. NPDC019816 | reverse complement strand
GAAGTTAGTAAGTAACCCTGCAATCCGTTCAGCCTGAGCGAAGTCGAAGGCCACGCCCAACCATCAGCCTCAATCCGACAGCGGCTCGACCAGCAATACCCCATTATCGACATGCGCGACTCGCAACCGCGCGCCCGTCGCCGCTTCCGGCCCCCGCACCGGCCATTCGCCATCGCCTAGCCGCGCGCGTCCCTCGCCGCCGACAATGGGCGACGTCACCGTCACCACCTGTCCCCGCAACCGCCGAGCGGGCTCGTTGAGAACCGGCGCATCGCTGTCGACCGGGAAATCCCGATACCAGCGCCGCCCGATGACGACGCATACGACGCTCCAGGCCGCGAACTCCGCGAGTTGCAGCATGATCGGCAATTCGGGAATCGCCCACAGCGTCAACGCCGTCACACCGGCCGCGATCGCCAGGAAGATCAGGAATACCCCCGGTACGAACAGCTCGGCGATGCCCAGCGCCAGCCCGCCCGCCAGCCAGAGCGCGGCGGGATCGAGATCGCCGATCGTCACGAACCGGACTGGTCGAACGGCCCCGGCTTGGTGGTCGCGCGGGGCGTGGTGACGGTGCCGGGCTTGTTCGACGCCAACGCATCCTTGGCCAATTCACCGATGCCGCCGAGCGTACCGATCAGTTGGGTTGCCTCGACCGGGAACAGGATGGTCTTGGCATTGGGGCTGGTCGCGAACTTACCGACCGCCTCGACATATTTCTGCGCGACGAAATAGTTGATCGCCTGCGTGCCCCCTTGCGCGATGGCATCGGACACGACGCGTGTCGCCTTGGCTTCTGCCTCGGCCGCACGCTCGCGCGCTTCGGAGTCGCGATAGGCCGACTCGCGCCGCCCCTCGGCCTCCAGGATGCGCGCCTGCTTCTGTCCTTCGGCGCGCAGGATTTCAGAGGCCCGTGAGCCTTCGGCCTCCAGGATGTTGGCGCGCTTCTCACGCTCGGCCTTCATCTGGCGGGCCATGGCGTTGACGATGTCGACCGGCGGTCGGATGTCCTTGATCTCAACACGGGTGATCTTCACGCCCCAGGGCGTCGTCGCATGATCGACGACGTTCAGCAGTCGCGCGTTGATCTCGTCGCGCTTGGACAGGGTTTCGTCCAGGTCCATCGACCCCATGACGGTGCGCAGATTGGTGGTGACGAGGTTCAGCAGCGCGACATAGAGGTCCGACACCTCATAGGCCGCCTTGGGCGCGTCGAGCACCTGGAAGAACACGACCCCGTCGGTCGAGATCATCGCATTGTCCTTGGTGATGATCTCCTGCCCCGGAATGTCGATCACCTGCTCCATCATGTTCACGCGGCGGCCGACGCGGTAGAAAAAGGCGGGGTAGAAATTGAAGCCGGGAACGGCGGTGCCGGTGTACCGCCCGAAATGCTCGATGGTGTATTGATAGCCCTGACGAACGATCTTGATCGACATCATCAGGTATAACAGCAGCAGCAGCACGGCCAGTGCGGCAATGATCAGACCCATCGACATCCCTCCCAATCCATCGATCCTGTGCGATCCTAGCATGGCGGTGCAGCAAGGGCCTAGCGGGAACGGCTTGCTTTGGTTACATGGCCCGCCACTTGTTCCCTCCGCAGGATTTGGCAGCCCCATGGATATCCGCCTCGGCCTCACCTTCGACGACGTGCTCCTCGTGCCCCAGGAGTCCGACGTTCTGCCGAGCAGCGCGGACACGCGCACGCAACTGACCCGCTCGATCGCGCTCAACATCCCCGTCCTGTCGGCGGCGATGGACACGGTGACCGAGGCGGACATGGCGATCGTCATGGCGCAGCTGGGCGGCATGGGCGTGCTCCACCGCAACCTGACTGTTGAACAACAGGTGGCCGCGGTCCGTCAGGTCAAGCGGTTCGAGAGCGGCATGGTCGTCAACCCGATCACCATCTCGCCGACCGCCACCCTGTCGGAGGCGCAGGCGCTGATGGCGCGCCACCGGATCAGCGGTATTCCCGTCGTGGAGTTCGACGGCCGTCTGGTCGGCATCCTGACCAACCGCGACGTCCGCTTCGCCGAAAACCCCAACCAGCCCGTCTCCGAGCTGATGACCCATGAGGATCTGGCGACCGTCAAGGTCGGCGTCGGCCAGGACGAGGCGCGCCGCCTGCTTCACGCACGTCGGATCGAGAAGCTGCTGGTCGTCGACGACAGCTATCGCTGCGTCGGCCTGATCACGGTCAAGGATATCGAGAAGGCCGTCACCTATCCCTCGGCCACCAAGGACGGCTCGGGCCGCCTGCGGGTTGCCGCTGCTTCCACGGTCGGCGAAAAGGGTTTTGAGCGGACCCGCGCGCTGATCGAGGCCGAGGTCGACTGCGTCATCATCGACACCGCGCACGGCCATAACCGTGACGTCGCCCGCGCGGTCGAGGCGGCGAAGAAGCTGTCCGACACTGTGCAGGTGATCGCCGGCAACGTCGCCACGGCGGCGGCCACCCGCGCGTTGATCGATGCGGGCGCCGATGCGGTGAAGGTCGGCATCGGGCCGGGTTCGATTTGCACGACCCGCGTCGTCGCCGGCGTCGGCGTGCCGCAGCTGACCGCCGTGATGGATTGCGCCGAAGAAGGCTGGAAGGCCGGCGTGCCGGTTATCGCCGATGGCGGCCTGCGCACTTCGGGCGATCTGGCCAAGGCGCTGGCCGCCGGTGCCGGCGCGTGCATGGTCGGCTCGCTGCTCGCGGGGACGGAGGAGGCACCGGGCGAGACCTTCCTGTATCAGGGGCGTGCCTACAAGTCCTATCGCGGCATGGGTTCGGTGGGCGCGATGGGGCGCGGATCGGCGGATCGGTATTTCCAGGGCGACATCAAGGATCAGATGAAGTTGGTGCCCGAGGGCATTGAGGGCCAGGTCGCCTATAAGGGGCCGGCGCGTGACGTCATCCATCAGCTGGTCGGCGGCATCAAGGCGGCGATGGGCTATACCGGTTCCGCCACGCTGCAAGCCCTGCGCGAGCGGGCACAGTTCGTCCAGATCACCGGTGCGGGCCTGAAGGAAAGCCACGTTCATGACGTGACGATCACGCGGGAAGCGCCCAATTATCCGACCCGCTGATCCGACGCCCGCCAACGTGACGGACGCCCGTTCATGACGCCCGCTGCCCGCACCCAGGCGGCGATTGAGCTGCTCGACGCCATCATCGCCTCCGCTGCGGCGGGCGGTGCCGCCGCCGATACGCTGATCGCCCGCTATTTCGCGACGCGCCGCTATGCCGGATCGAAGGACCGGCGTGCGGTCCGCGAACTGGTCTATGCCGCCATCCGTCACGCGGGACCCGTGCCGGCCAGCGGGCGGGCGGCGGTGCTGGCGCTCGCCGATGGCGACGCCGACCTGACGGCGACCTTCGATGGTTCCGCCCATGGTCCGGCGCCGATCGATGCGCACGAGCCGCGCGCGACCGCGGGCGTCGCCCCCGATTGGCTGGTCGAGGCGCTCGCCGCTTCGGGCCTGGATGCCGGGCAGCAGGCGGCGTTGATCGCGCGCGCACCGCTCGACGTCCGTGTCAACACGTTGGCGACCACGCGCGATGCGGTCATGGCCGAATGGCCCGACGCGGCCCCGACACATCTCAGCCCCCTGGGTCTGCGCCTCGCCAATGGTACCCCCATCGAACAGTCGCAGATGTACCGTGCCGGCCTGGTCGAGGTGCAGGACGAGGGCAGCCAGCTCGTCGGCATGGCACTTGCCGCCAAACCCGGTGAATGGCTGGTCGACCTGTGCGCCGGGGCAGGGGGCAAGACGCTCCAGATCGCGGCGGCGATGGACAATCGCGGCGCGCTGCTGGCGTGCGACATCGATCGCGGTCGGCTGCAACGCCTGCCGCCGCGGGCCGAGCGCGCGGGCGTCACGATCGTCGAGAGCCGGCTGCTCAATCCCGGTCGTGAAGGCGAGATGCTGGCGGACTGGGCCGGCCGGGCCGACGGAGTCCTGATCGATGCGCCCTGTTCGGGAACCGGGACCTGGCGCCGCAATCCCGAGGCGCGCTGGCGGGTGACGCCCGATCGGCTGGCGCGCCTGCGCATGATGCAGAGCCACGTGCTGGATGTGGGGGCGCAACTGGTCAAGCCGGGCGGGCGGCTCGTCTATATCGTTTGCTCGCTGCTCGATGCCGAAGGCGACGATCAGGTGTCGTCATTCCTCGACGCGCATCACGGCTGGTCTGTCGAACCGGTGCCGCATGACATTGGTGCCGCCCATGGCGCCGGCCGGCGGCTGGACCCGGCGCGGCACGGCACGGACGGGTTTTTTGTCGCCTGCCTCCGGGCGCCATGCTAGCATCGGCGTCAGTGCCCAGTTCGGAGTTCCTCATGCGTTTGACGTCCATGGCCGCCGCGGCCGCGCTGGCGGTGGTTTCGGTTACCACCTCGCTCAGCGGCCAGCGCCCCGATGCGCAGATCGACCCGCGTTCGATGCAGTTGCTGGAACAGGGACGGGCGCAGAAGGCGGCGGGCAATCTCGACGCCGCGACCGACACGCTGGAGACGGCGGTGGTCGTCGATCCGCGCAATCGGGCCGCGTTCATCGTGCTGGCCGAAGTGGCCGACGCGCGCGGCCTGCCTGGCAAGGCGATCCGGCTGTACCGCGAGGCGCTGCTGCTGGAGCCCAATGACCTGCGCGCGCTGCGCGGTCAGGGCGAGGCGCTGGTCGAGAAGGGCGCGGTGGCGCGCGCCAAGGAGAACCTGACGAAGATCAAGGCGCTGTGCAAACAGGACTGCGCCGATGCGACCGCGCTCGCCGCCGTGATCGCCAAGGGGCCGCCGCCGGTCGCGACGGCGCAGGTCGAGACGAAAGTGCCGGCGAAGAACTGAGTGTTCATAGGTTGGCGAGGGAGAAACACTTCTCCCTGCCCTCCATCAGCCTAACCGCGATGATAGAGCATAGCCTTCGACTTCGCTCGGGCTGAACGGCATAGTGGGCTCACCTGCGCGCGAGAAGGCAATCTGGACGGAACCAGCCGCTACCCCAGCGCCCGCGCGAGCGCGACGAACTCCGCCACCGACAATGTCTCCGCCCGCCGTGCAGGGTCGATACTGATCGATTCCAGCGCCTCGACCGCTCCCGCGACCGGCTTCAGGCTTTGGCGCAGCATCTTGCGACGCTGACCGAAGGCGGCGGCCGTCAGTCGTTCCAGCGTGCGGAATGTGACACCTTCGGGCGCCGGGGCCGGCGTTATATGGACGATCGCCGACATTACCTTGGGCGGCGGGGTGAAGGCCGAGCGGTGGACGGGCATCGCGATCCGCGCCTGGCTACGCCATTGGGTCAGTACCGCCAGGCGGCCATAGGCCGACTGGTCGGGCGCCGCGACGATCCGCTCGGCGACTTCCTTCTGGAACATCAGCGTGCACGACTTCCACCAGGGCAGCCACGCCCCCGACAGCCAGCCAACCAGCAGCGGCGTGCCGACATTATAGGGCAGGTTGGAGACGATGTGCGGCTGCCCCTCGAACAGCTCGGGGGCATTGATCCGCAACGCATCACCCTCGATCACTCGCAACCGCCCCGGAAACGCCTCCGCCAGTTCGGCCAGCGCGGGAATGCAGCGGCGATCGCGCTCGATCGCGGTGACGCGCCCGCCCGCCATCAACAGCGCGCGGGTTAGACCGCCCGGCCCCGGGCCGATCTCCAGCACCTCCTGATCGGTCAGGTCGCCGGGAATGGCGGCGATGCGCGCGAGCAATTGGCCGTCGAACAGGAAATTCTGCCCGAGCGACTTGGAGGCCGACAGACCATGGCGCGCGATGACCTCCCGCAACGGGGGCAGGGGTGTGACGGGCTCCATATCAGTTGGCCAGCTGCGCCCGGCGTTCCGCCGCCTGGCCTGCCATCGCGATGGCGGCGATCATCGCACCGGGATGTGCCCGGTCCTGCCCCGCGATGCCGAATGCGGTGCCGTGGTCGGGGGAGGTCCGCACGATCGGCAAGCCGAGGGTGATATTGACCCCCTCATCGAAATGCAGCGTCTTGATCGGCACCAGGGCCTGATCGTGATAACAGCATAGCACCGCGTCATAGCGGGCTCGCGCGCGCGCGTGGAACAGCGTGTCGGCCGCGAATGGCCCCGTCGCATCGATCCCCTCGGCGCGTAGTTGCGCGATGGCGGGTTCGATGAACGCGATCTCCTCCCGGCCGATCGCGCCGCTCTCCCCGGCATGGGGGTTCAGGCCGGCGAAGGCGAGACGCGGCATCTCGATCCCGAAATTGCGGAACAGGCCGCGCGCGGTCGCACGCCCCTTGGCGACGATCAGTTCGACCGACAGCAGGCCGGATACCGCCGCCAGCGGGACATGGGTGGTGATCGGCACGACGCGCAGGGTCGGCCCGGCCAGCATCATCACCGCGTTGGCGCCCGCCACGCCGCAGCGCTCGGCGACGAACTCGGTCTGGCCGGGATGGGTAAAGCCGATATCGTACAGCTGTGCCTTGCTGACCGGCCCGGTCACCAGCGCCGCCGCGGCGTCGGACCGTACGAGACCCACCGCGAGCTCCAGCGCGTGGAGCGCGCAGCGCGCACCCTCCACATCGGGTTGTCCCGGTACGATCTCGCCCGCATCGTCCACCGACAGGATCGGCAGGCCGCGATCGAAGGCCGCCACCGCTTCGCCGATATCGCCGACGCGGACGGTAGGGCCATCCCAGACCTTCGCGATCGCACGCGCATCGCCGACCGCCATGAAGGGCGGCAGATCGGCTTCGGCCCGTGCGGCCCAGGCCTTGGCGATGATTTCGGGTCCGATGCCGGCGGGATCGCCCATCGAGATCGCCAGGGGCCGGGTCATGCGCATATCCGGCTCACCGATATTCGATGACCGCGTCGCGGCGAAGATCGCGCATCTTCTGATTGGCGCGCAGGTTCACCCGTTGCTGCTCGACCTGATTCTGGATCTGGTCGCTGGTCGGCAGGTTGCCCGAACGCGGTTCCTCGCGGTCGCACAGCACCAGCGAGCGGACGCCCTGTTCGGGCGAGCCGAAGGGCGGCGTCGCCTGGCCGATCTGCATCTTCAACAGGATTTCCTGAAGCGGGGCGGGCAGCTGGCGAATGGTGACCTGGTCATTGTCGACCACCTCGGCCTTCAGCGTCGTCGCCACGCGCTGCACATCGCCGCAGCCGCGAATGGCCTGCGTCGCCTTGGCGAAGTCGGCCGCGCGCGCGGTCGCCTGCGCCTGGGTCGTGCCGGCGGGGAACTTGATCGTCAGCTGCTTGAGCGACAGGCGCGAGTCGCGCGGATCGGCGGTCAGCACCTGGCGCTTGTCGGTCAGGTACAGGATCGAGAACCCGCCCGGAATCTGGATGGGGCCGGCGACCTGCCCGACCTGCATCGACTGAACCGCCGCCTGAAGCTCGGGCGGAAGCTGCGCCCCGCGCACCCAGCCCAGGTCGCCGTTCACCGCGCGGGTCGACGCCTCGGAGAAGCTGCGTGCGAAATATTCGAAGGGCTGCTGCCCCTTCTGGATTTCGCCGATGATCTGGCGCGCATTGGCGAAAACCTGCTGCTGCGTGGCTTCGTTGGCGGAGAGGAAGATTTCCTTGAGGTTATATTCCTCGGTGCCCTTCGCCGCTTCCAGGCGGGCACGGATGGCGTTCACCTCTTCGTCGCCGACATTGACGTACGGCTCGACCCGCTTGCGCAGATAGCGCGCCCAGGCCAGTTCGCCCTCGATCTGGCGACGCATCGAGCGGTCCGACGATCCCGCCTCGCGCAGGAAGGCGCTCATCTGCTTCGGCGTCTTGCCGAACTGCTGCGAGAAGCGGGCATAGGCCTGATCGATCTCGGGCGCGGTCACCGTGATCTCGGCGGTCTTCGCTTCCTGGATCTGCAACGTCTCGTCGATCAGCTGGCGCAGGATCTGCATCCGCAGACGATCGCGGTCCTCTTCCGAGAGCTTCGTCACGTTGTTCAGCGCCATGGCCAGCGCCATGCGCTGGTCGAGGTCGGTACCCGTCAGCACCGTGTCGTTGACGATTGCGGTGGGCTTGCGGACATTGGGGTCCAGCTTGCCGAACAGTTGAAGGTTCGACGGAATGTTCAGCCCGCCGGTTTCGGGCATCGTCTGGTCGGGCACGGTCTGCGCCATCGCGCCGGCCGCAACGGCGGTCAGCATCAACGTGACGCCTGCGCGAAGGCGGCGGCTGTGGTTACGAATATTCTGCTTCACCGTGTTTGTGATCCTCATCGCGCCTGTTCGAGGCGCGTAACCGTCGCGATATGGGTCCAGCATGCTGAATAGGGGCTTAGCGACCGAGATTGGTGAACGCCAGCGTCAACAGGAAGCTGTTGCCCGCGCGGGCGTCGCCGGTGTTCACGTAATCGCGCCGCCAGGTGAAGCCCAGACGAAGGCAATCATCTTCATATTGCACGCCGAGGCGGTGGCGGATCGGATCAAAGCCATCGGACAGCGACAGCGAATCTTCCGACCGGTCGGTCAGATCGACGACCGTCGATCCGAACGCGGACCAGAAGCGCGCGAACTGCACCCGCCCCGCCAGCCGGATCTCCTCGCGGTCCTGCAAATCCTCGATCGAGGTGAAGACGTTGCGGTTCAGCCGGATATAGCCCGCCTGGACATAGGTGGCGCGCGAGCCGACCGTCGCGTCGATCTCGTTGCGACGCACCGCGAAGCTGTCCTTGTCGATGCGGAAACGGTGGGTCAGGGAAACGAAGTCGCGGAACCGCAATTCGGTCCGCCCGACGATATCGGACCAGCGATCCGACAGGCCGGTGCCGGGATAGAGGATCGTCGGCCGGTCGTTCAGCCGGAAGCTTTGCCCCACCAGCGTGTCGAAGGTGAAGCCCGGCAGCGACAGCGCCCATTGCGCGCCGTAAGTGATGCGCGTCGAATCCTCGAACCGGTCATAGCCGGGGAAGCGATTGAGCGCGAAGAGGTTGGAGTCTTCCAGATCGACCGCGCGCGCATCCTCGTTGGGGATTTCGATGTTACGGATCTTGGGGCTCGCGACGATCTGGACGCGCGGGGTGAAGCGCTGCGTGCCGCCCCATAGTTCGCCGACGAACGGCCATTTCACATCGACGGCGAGCGCCCCGATCGCGCGCCCCTGAAAGCCCTCCAGTCCCTGATAGACCAGAGGCGTAGAGACGATGTTGTTGGAATTATAGGCGTCGCCGCGCGCATAGGCGGTGAAGGTCACCTCCTGCCCCCAATTGGTCAGGCGGCGCAGGTCCCAGCGCATGCTGGCGAACGCACGCTGCGTATCCTGTCCCTCGGTCCGGCTGATCGCGAGCGTATTGAGCTGCATCTCGAACTTGCCGCCGAGCAGCCCGTCGTCGAAGCGCCGGCGATAATCGATCTCGGGCAGCGCGATCGGCTGCTGACCCTGGGGGTCGTTCACGCGCAGCGTCTGGACGTACCAGCCGTTGATCGCGAAATAGCTGTTCTGGTCGATCCGCTCCAGGCTGGCCGTGGTGCGCAGCCGGTCGTCGCGCGAGATGTCGTAGCGGCGCAGGAAGGTGCGGTCGGTCGTCAGCCGCAGCGAACCCGACAGGCTCCATTCGGGCGAGAACTGGAACCGACCGACACCATCGAGATAGCCGCGAAACGCCTGGGTCGTATCGGTGGGATTGAGCGTATTGAGGTCGTCGCTGCGCCGACTGGCGGTCGCATAACCCGTGATCCGATAGGCGCCGAGCGAGTTCAGCGCCTCATATTGCGCCTGCATCATCGGCAACACGGCGGTGAAGACGTGCGGCGTGACGGTCAGGCCGCGATTGGGCGCCAGCCGCCAGTAATAGGGCACCGCCACCTCGACGCCATTGACGCGGTCGAGGCGGATATCGGGCGTCAGGAAGCCGCTGTCACCGCCCGATCCTACGGGCGCGGACAGGCGGGGCAGGGGAATGCTGGGTAGACCGAACAGGTTGAGCCGCGCGCCGTTGAAATAGACGCGTTCGCGGTCGGGGCGATAGGTGACGCGGACCGCCGTGATCTTCCAAGACGGCTCCTTGGGGCACCCCTCCGACGTCTCGACCGCGCAGGGGGTATAGGCGGCGCGTTCGAGGTTGACGGTGCCATCGGCCTGACGTGTACCGCGATCGGCAGCGAGGCGGCCGCCCTGCTCCAGCACGACCAGCATATTGTCGACCACGCCGTCCTTCAGCGAATCGGTCAGCTCGATCTGATCGCCATAGGCGATATCGCCCTGCGGATTGGTGACCGCGATGTTACCGGTCGCCAGCACCTTGCCCGTCTTGCGGTTCCAGGTGACCTTGTCGGCGCGAAGCCGCTCGCCCTGGCGATTCATGCGGACATCGCCGGTCGCGGTCACGATATCGGCGTCGATGTCATATTCCAGCTGCCCGGCGCTGAACTTCACCTGATCGGGGTCCTCGGGCGCGGGACCGTCGGCGGGCGGTGGCGGCACGGGCCGGTCCTGCAGGTCCTGACCGAATACGGGCTGGGCTGCGAAAAGAGCGAGGGGCAGCGCGCTGCCGGTCAAAAGGGTCATTCGCAACACGATGATACCAGATCCGTCCTTGCCGACATGATGAAAGCCTCCCCCCGGCAGGGTGACGGCGCGAATGGTCCGCCTATCGCATCACCGGCCCTTCGCTGCAATCGCGTGCTTGCCACGCTCGTCTCAGCGCCTAGATGGTAGCAACAGTTATTTGTTCATCAGGGGTTTCCCATGCAGATCGCCTTCACCTCCACCGTCGACACCGGCGATGTCTTCGTCCTTCCCATTGCGAAGGGAAGCAAGGACTTCGGTCAAGCCGGCGGCGCGGACATGGTCTCGCTCGCCCTGGCGGCGGCGGAGGCCAACCGGTTCAAGGGCGATGCCGGCAGCAGCGTGGAGCTGTTCGTGCCGTTCGAAGGCAAGGCGCGCCGCATCCTGATGCTGGGCGTGGGTGACGGCACCGAGGCGGACTGGCGCAAGGCGGGCGGCGCGCTGACCGCCAAGCTGCTGACCACGGCATCGTCGGCCTCGCTCGTGCTGACCGGCCTTGGCACCAAGCCGTCACCGGCGGCGGTCGCGGCCTTTGCCGGTGCCGCGGTCCAGCGTGGCTGGCGTCATGACGTCTATCGCACCAAGCTGCCCGAAGCGTCGAAGCCCACTCTGACGCGAGTCGCGATCGTCGATGCGGGCAGCGAGGCCGAAGCCGCCTATGCCGCCATCCATGCAGTCAATGGCGGTCTGGAACTGACCCGTACGCTCGTGTCCGAGCCGCCGAACAAGCTTTATCCCGAGACCTTCGTCGAGCGCGTCCTGAACGACGTCGAGGGTCTGGGTCTGGAAGTGACCGTGCTCGATGAGGCGCAGATGCGCGATCTGGGCATGGGCGCGCTGCTGGGCGTCAGTCAGGGCTCGGCGCGCGAAGGGCGCCTGCTGGTCCTGAAGTGGAATGGCGGTGCGGCGGATGCGGAAACGCTGGCACTGGTCGGCAAGGGCGTGACCTTCGACACCGGCGGCATCTCGATCAAGCCGGCGGCCGGCATGGAAGACATGAAGTGGGACATGGGCGGCGCCGGTGCCGTCGCGGGTGCGATGAAGGCCATCGCCGCGCGCAAGGCCAAGGCCAAT
>NZ_JBNNOB010000121.1:0-11568 GCF_050274375.1 Sphingomonas sp. NPDC019816 | reverse complement strand
GGGGGGGGGGGTGTGGGTTTTTTTTTTTTTTTTTTTTTTTTTTTTTTTTTTTTTTTTTTTTTTTTTTTTTTTTTTTTTTTTTTTTTTTTGCCGTCGTGATGGAAGAAGGCTTTGACGACCTCGACGCGCCGGTACTGCGCGTGACCAACGAGGACGTGCCGCTGCCGTACGCCGCCAACCTCGAAAAGCTGGCGCTGGTCGACGCGAACAAGGTCGTCGCGGCGGTCAAGAAGGTCACCTATCGCGGCTGAGCCGTGGGGTAAGCTTTTGGTTTGAAAAGGGCCTTCCGGGAGACCGGGAGGCCCTTTTTCATGGGCACCACCTGTGCGAAGGGCAGGGGATGACCGATGCTCTTGCCCCCACCTCGCCCCCGCCCGCCATCGAGGCGGTGATGCGCGAACAGGCGCTTGCGGTCGGCTACGCGCCTGCCGCCGCGCGGGATGGCTTCGCGGCGCTGCTCGATCTGGACCACCAGCTTGCCTCGATCCTGCAAAGCACGACCGAGCCGATGATCGGCCAGATGCGGCTGACCTGGTGGTACGAGGCGCTGGAAAAGCTGGACCGTGAACCTGCGCCCGCGCATCCGGTGTTGCAGCGGCTGGCTGCGTCGGTCTTGCCGGGTGGTGTGCGGGGGGCGGACCTCGCGCCGATGATCGAGGGTTGGGAGGCGCTTCTTGACGATGGCGAGCCGCTCGAAGACGAGCGAATTGCGCGCCATGCCGATGCACGGGGCGGCGTATTGTTCGCGAGTATCGGGCGGTTGTTGGGGCAATCGGGATTAGCGCCGCTGGGGGCGGCATGGGCGAAGGCCGATCTGG
Source organism: Sphingomonas sp. NPDC019816 (assembly GCF_050274375.1). Taxonomy (NCBI): domain Bacteria; kingdom Pseudomonadati; phylum Pseudomonadota; class Alphaproteobacteria; order Sphingomonadales; family Sphingomonadaceae; genus Sphingomonas; species Sphingomonas sp. NPDC019816. Next base: position 10,750 of record NZ_JBNNOB010000121.1, on the reverse strand, counting down.
CGCAGCATCTTTCCGACGGCGACGCCCGCACTCGAATCGGAGCAGGAGCTGTGTCGGCGTTGGACGTCGCACTCGGGGGCAAGTCGCCCAAGTCCGCTCGGGGCTTGAGTGGTCTGGCGGTTCTGGCACGGGAGAGCCTGCGTCATCCCGATCGTCTGCCCGGCCATCCCCTGCGCGCCGCACGGCTGGCATGGCATGGTCTGAGCGGGCGCTGACTGGAGCCGTACCCCGGCGAAGGCCGGGGTCCAGTCGTGCTAATTCATCGATAGTGCTGGATGTTTGCCTCCCTCGCTTATCCATGGCGCACCATCAGCAGCACAGAAACTGGACCCCGGCCTTCGCCGGGGTACGGCTGGGAGTATGGCCGCCCCGCCGAGCCCCGTTCAGCCTGAGCGAAGTCGAAGGCCACGGGAATCGCCTTGCCGCACACGCCTAACCCCGGTTAACCATAACCTTGTCGAACGGGGGAGACGGGACCGATGTGGCGCTATCTGGCCGGTGGGTTGGGCACGCTCGTGCTGGTGGGGGCAGGGCTGTTCCTCTGGGGCAGTCGCCCCGACATACCGTCGCCACTCCCCGCCGCAAGCGCTGCGACCGCCCCGCAAACCACCACCGAAGACGACGCCCCACTCCCCGAAGCCTCCGCCCGCACCCGCGAGCAGAAGCGTTTCGACCGCTATGACAAGGACCGCGACGGCACGATCACCCGTGACGAATATCTCGCCGCGCGGCGCAAGGCTTACGCCAAGCTGGACCGCGACGGCGACGGCAAGCTCAGCTTCGACGAATGGGCGATCAAGGCCACGACCAAATTCGCCACCGCCGACCGTGACAAGTCGGGCGCGATGAACGCGGCCGAGTTCGCGACCACTGCCGTCAAGCGTCGACCGGCTGCTCGGCGGGACTGTCCTCCGGCACGAACGGCACCGGCTGAGGCACCGGAGGCGGGCCCGGCGGAAGAGAGTTGAGCCAGCCGGGCAGCGCCTCGCGCGCGCGGTCGGTGTACATGCGCTTGCGGTCGGCCTTCTTGGTCCGGCCGGGAATGGGCGGGAACAGGCCGAAATTGACGTTCATCGGCTGATAGGTCTCCGCCTCGGCCAGCCCGGTGATATGACCCAGCAGCGCGCCCAGCGCCGTCTCGACCGGCGGCGGCGCGATGGTCTTGCCGGTCAGCTCGGCCGCGGCGAAACGCCCGGCGAGCAGGCCGATGGCCGCGCTTTCGATATAGCCCTCGCAGCCCGTGATCTGGCCCGCAAAGCGCAGGTTGGGTCGCGACTTCAGCCGCAGCGTTGCGTCGAGCAGTTCGGGCGAGCGGATGAAGGTGTTGCGGTGCAGGCCGCCCAGCCGCGCGAACTCGGCTTTCTCCAGGCCAGGAATGGTGCGGAAGATGCGAATCTGCTCGGCATATTTCAGCTTGGTCTGGAAGCCGACGATGTTCCAGAGCGTCCCCGCCGCATTGTCCTGTCGCAGCTGGACGACGGCATAGGGCCAGCGTCCGGTGCGCGGGTCGTCGAGCCCGACGCCCTTCATCGGCCCGAAACGCAGCGTCTCGACCCCGCGCTCGGCCATCACCTCGACCGGCATACAGCCGTCGAAATAGGGCGTGTCCTTTTCCCACTCGCGGAACTCGGTCTTCTCGCCGTCGAGCAGTGCCTGATGGAAGGCGTAATATTGCTCCTTGTCCATCGGGCAGTTGATATAATCCTTGCCCGTGCCCTTGTTCCAGCGGCTCTGGAACCAGGCGACGTCCATGTCGATCGACTCGCGGTGGACGATCGGTGCGATCGCGTCGAAAAAGGCCAGTGCCTCCGCGCCGGTCGCCTCGCCGATCCCACCCGCGAGGCTTGGCGCGGTCAGCGGGCCGGTGGCGATGATCGCAGGCCCCTCCGGCAGGGCGTCGATCCGCTCGCGGACGATGGTGATGTTGGGATGCGCCGCCAACGCCGCCGTCACGCCGCCGGAAAAACCGTCGCGGTCGACGGCCAGTGCCGACCCGGCGGGCACCGCATGGGTGTCGCCCTTGGCCATGATGATCGAGCCGAGCGCGCGCATTTCCTGATGCAGCAACCCGACCGCGTTGGAGGTCGCATCGTCCGAACGGAAGGAGTTGGAGCAGACCAGTTCCGCCAGGTCGCCGCCTTGATGCGCGGGCGTGGTGTCCGCGCCGCCGCGCATTTCGGACAGGCGCACCTTCAGCCCCGCCTCGGCCAGCTGCCATGCGGCTTCCGAGCCAGCCAGCCCGCCGCCGATCACATGAATGTCATATTCCATGGCGTCGCCTTAAACCCGGAACGTCGCGGTTGGAAGGACTTGGCGTGCCCCGCAGCGCTTCCCACTTTGGTGGTATGACCACCATCTTCACCATCGGATATGAGGGCGCGACCGTCGACGGCTTTCTCGCGACACTGAAAGCGGCCGGGGTCGAGCGGCTGATCGATGTCCGCGCGCTGCCGCTGTCGCGGCGGCCGGGTTTCTCCAAATCGCCGCTCGCCGTCGCGTTGAAGGAGGTCGGGATCGACTATGTCCATCTGAAGGATCTGGGCACGCCCAAGCGCGGGCGCGATGCGGCGAAGAAGGGCGATGTCGGCACGCTGCGCGAGGTCTATGATGACCAGCTTGCCTTGCCCGAAGCGCAGGCGGCGGCCGCGCGGATGCTCGATCTGGCGGGCGAGAAGCCCAGCGCGCTGCTCTGCTATGAGCGCGATCCCTGTCATTGCCACCGCACCTTGTTGTTGGAAGCGGTGGGGCAGGGGGTGGACGTGGTCGATCTCTACGTCTGACGGGTCAGACGGCGACCAGTTGGACGAAGCGCGCGGTCCGTTCGCGCAAGGACTCGATCGTGTCACCGAGCGCCTGCGATAGCGTGTCGAGCGATCCGGCATCGCGGTCGATCCGGGTCGCGTCGCGCTCGATCTGCGCCACCTGCCGGCCGATCTGATGCGCCGCCGTCACCGACTGTTCGACATTGGTGGCGATGGCGGTGGTCGCAACGGCTTGGGCTGCGACCGCGACGTCGATCGACTGCGAGATCGCACCGATCGCGGTGACGGCCTCGCCCAGCTGGCCCTGTTCGGTGACGAGCGCGTGGAGGTTGGTCTTCACCTCTGCGATGTTGCGGGCGGCACCTTGCGCGGCGTCGCGGGTCTGGCTGGCGAGCGCCTTCACCTCATGCGCGACGACGGCGAAGCCGCGTCCGGTATCGCCAGCGCGAGCGGCCTCGATCGCGGCGTTAAGGGCGAGCAGGTTGGTGCGCGTCGATACCGTCTCGATCAGCGCGAGCAACGCGTCGATCGCGGTGGCGCTGTCGGCCAGCGCGGCGGTGCGGCGGGCGGCCCTGGCGATACGGTCGCTGACCGTGTCGCGAATGGTGCGGGCTTCGTCCATGTCGCGGGTGATCGTGGCGAAGGCGCTGGCCAGGCCGCGTCCGCGCGTGGCGGTGTCGCCCAGCGCCGACCGGCTTTGGGCAACCGCCTCGGTCATCCGCGCGGCACCGTCCTGCGTCTGCCCGGCATAGCGCGCAAGGTCGCCGGCGACGCGACCCATATCGCCGCTCGCAAGGCCCAGCGTGTCGCACAATATAGCGATGTCGGCCATGAAGCCGCGCGCCGCGCTGTCGATCTGGCGGGCCCGCACCATCCGTTCGCGGGCCAGCGCGGTCTGCGCATCGGCGGCCTGCCGGGCGATGGTGGCGGCGTCGAGCGTGCCGGCGAACACGCCGTTTTCGGTCAGGATCAGCGCGTCGGGTGCGCCCCAGTCGGCATGGAGCGCCAGCCGCTCGGCGACGCCAGTCGTCACCTCGCAACAGGGATGCGCGCGGACATAGGATGTCAGGCTTGCCCCGAAATCGGGATTTTGCAGCAGCGCATGGCCGAAGGGATTGTAGAGCAATCCCTTCACATCGCGTTCCAGGATCGCACCGATCGGCCGCCGCTCGGCGTCGAGCACCGGCAGCAGGCGCATATCAGGATGGTGTCGGAACAGGCCGACCGCCTCGGTCAACGACGCCGCATGGTCGATCACCGGATCGCCGCCGCCGGGGGCGGACCATGTGGAGAAGTGGGGCGGTTTCATAACCAATCCCTAACGCCGCAACCGTAAATGCGGCGTTAGGGATTTATGACGTTTCGGTGACGACAGAAATTTTGCGACCTATCCCGCGATGGGCAGTCGCACCGTCCCGTCATCGTCGCGCTTCATCGGGCCATAGGCGATGACCGCCGACAGCGGCAGGTCGGCATAGAGATGCGGAAAGACCTGGCCGCCACGGCTCTCCTCCCACTTCACCGCACCGCCCATCGCCTCCAGATCGACCGCCGCGATGTGCAGGTCGCTCTGTTCGGCGAAGTGCTTGTCGACCGTCTCGGTCAGCTGGGCGGCGGTGGACAAATGGATATAGCCATCGGCCTTATCCACCGGCGCGCCCGTGAAGACGCCCTCATGCTCCAGCTCAGCCATCTGATCGGCAGTCAGCACCTTATAGGCGGTGGTGGGTCGCATCATTCGCCATCCTCGGGGCCAGCGGCCAGATTCTCGCCGACAATCGCATCCGGCTCGGGCGCGATCTCGGGGGTGCCCTCGGCCAGGTTCATCTCGGCGTCTTCCTCGGTTTCCTCGATGCGTGCGGCCGAGACGACATGCTCGCCCGGTGCCACGTTGAAGAGCCGCAGACCCGCCGAGCCGCGCCCGATGACGCGGAGCGACGCCAGCGACATGCGGATCAGCTTGGCCTGATCGGTCACCAGCATCAGCTGATGCCCCTTGGACGCCGGGAAGCTGGCGACGACATCGCCGTTGCGGGCGATATTGTCGATGTTGGTGATGCCCTGACCACCGCGGCCCGTGCGGCGGTATTCATAGGCCGAGGACAGCTTGCCATAGCCATTGGCACAGACGGTCAGGATGAACTGTTCGCAATTGCGCAACTCGTCATACCGTTCGACCGACAGCTCCGGCTCGCCTTCCTTCTCACCCTTCCAGGGGGCGAAGCGCAAGTAAGCCTCGCGCTCTTCCTGGGTGGTGCCGACACGGTGCAGGACCGAGAGCGAGATGACCTCGTCCTCGCCCTTCAGCGCGATGCCGCGCACGCCGGTCGAGGTACGGCTCTGGAACTCGCGCACATCGTCGGCGGCGAAGCGGATCGCGCGGCCGCAACGGGTGGCGAGCAGCACGTCGTCCTCGGCACCGAGCAGCGCGACGCCGATCAGACGGTCCTCGCTCTCATCGTCGAAGCGCATCGCGATCTTGCCGTTCGAGGGGACGTTGGTGAATGCATCCATCGAGTTGCGGCGCACAGCGCCCTTGGCGGTGGCAAACATGACATGGAGCTTGCCCCACTCCGCCTCGTCCTCAGGTAGGGGCAGCACGGTGGAGATGACCTCACCCGGTGCCAGCGGCAGCAGGTTGACCATCGGCCGCCCGCGCGTGGCCGGACCGCCCTCGGGCAGGCGCCACACCTTGTAGCGATAGACCTTGCCATGGTTCGAGAAGAACAGGACCGGCGTATGCGTGCTGGTCACGAACAGCTCGGTGACGACGTCCTCGTCCTTGGTCGCCATGCCCGAGCGGCCCTTGCCACCCCGGTTCTGCGCGCGGAAGGCGTCGAGCGGGGTACGCTTGATATAGCCCTGCATGGTCACGGTGACGACCATGTCCTCGCGCTCGATCAGGTCCTCGTCGTCGATGCCATCGGCGGCGGCGGCGATTTCCGAGCGGCGCGGGGTCGCGAACTGATCGCGGATCGCCACCAGCTCGCCGCGCATCACCTCGTACAGCTTCACGCGGTTGGCGAGGATTTCGAGCAGCTCGGTGATCGAGTCCGCCAGACCCTTCAGCTCGTCGCCGATTTCATCGCGGCCGAGCGCGGTCAGACGGTGCAGGCGCAGGTCGAGGATGGCGCGAACCTGAGTCTCCGACAGGCGATAGGTGTCGCCAAAGCCTTCGCTTTCGACCGCCTCGACCAGGCGGATATAGCCGGCGATCTCGGCGATCGGCCATTCGCGCGACAGCAGAGCTTCGCGCGCGGCGACCGGCGAGGCCGAACCACGGATGATCCGCACCACCTCGTCCAGGTTCGTCACCGCGATGACGAGGCCCAGCAAGATGTGTGCCCGCTCACGCGCCTTGGCCAATTCGAACTTAGAGCGGCGGGTGATGACCTGCTCGCGGAACTGGACGAAGGCCTGGATGATGTCGCGCAGGTTCAGCAACTCGGGCCGTCCGCCGCGAATGGCGAGCATATTGGCCGGGAAGCTGGTCTGGGCGGGGGTGTGCCGCCAGAGCTGGTTGAGCACGACTTCGGGGGTCGCATCGCGCTTCAGGTCGATGACGATGCGAACGCCTTCGCGGTTCGATTCGTCGCGAATGTCGCTGATCCCCTCGATCCGCTTTTCCTTGGCGGCCTCGGCGATCTTTTCGACCAGCGCGTTCTTGCCCTGCTGATAGGGAATTTCGGTGAGGACGATGGCCCGGCGGTCGCCGCGCATCTCCTCGATCTCGTGACGCGAGCGCACGATGATCGAGCCGCGCCCGGTCTGGTAGGCCGACCGCGCACCCGAGCGGCCGAGGATCAGCGCGCCCGTGGGGAAGTCGGGGGCCGGGACGATCTCGTTCAGTTCCTCGACCGTGATCGCGCCGTTTTCCATGTACGCGAGACAGGCATTCACCACCTCGCCCAGATTGTGCGGCGGGATGTTGGTCGCCATGCCGACCGCGATACCGCCAGCACCATTGACCAGCAGGTTGGGGTACTGGGCGGGCAGGACCGAGGGTTCGCGCTCCGAGCCGTCATAGTTGGGCTGGAAGTCGACCGTGTCCTTGTCGAGATCGTCGAGCAGCGAGTTGGCGACCTTGGCCAGACGCGCTTCGGTGTAACGCATCGCGGCGGGCGGATCGGGGTCCATCGAGCCGAAATTGCCCTGACCGTCGATCAGCGGCACGCGCATCGACCAGTCCTGCGCCATGCGGGCCAGCGCGTCGTAGATCGCGCTGTCGCCGTGCGGATGGTATTTACCCATCACGTCGCCGACGATGCGCGCCGACTTGCGATAGGGCTTGCCCGCGACGAAGCCGCTTTCGGCGGCGGAATAGAGGATACGGCGATGGACGGGCTTCAGGCCGTCACGGACATCGGGCAGCGCACGCGCCACGATCACGCTCATCGCATAGTCGAGATAGCTCGACTTCATCTCGTCGACGATGGAGATCGTCGAAATATCGGAAGGTTCCGCGAGGGTCGTCTCGTCGGCCAAAGTCTGTTGCTTTCCGGCTTGATGGTCAGATGGGAACCAAAGGTACTAGCCCAGCCGAGAGCCCCTGACCACCCCCGCGCGCCCCATTCGCGAGGCGCCGTTTGGGAGGAACGACGGGTGGGCGAAAGGAGCGGCGGGGGCGGGCCCGAGGTCCCTGCTTCCCCCCCGGTCAGCAGGATTTCGGGTCTTGGGAGTGGCTGGCCGCCAGCGGGAGTAAAGGCAACCAGCCCCGCCCTTATGCCGGCCACGCGGTTTCGGCCGGATGTCGCCGATGTTACAATGTTGTAATCTGATCGATAATCAGGGGGTTGTGATCCTCCCCGGTACGGGGAGGGGGGACCACGCGAAGCATGGTGGAGGGGGCGTGCCGCTATGGACGTCCCATGAGGAAGCCCCCCTCCGTCAGACCTTCGGTCTGCCACCTCCCCGCGAGCGGGGAGGAAGGTTCAGGGCTGGACTTCCTTGCCCTCCCAATCGAAGAGCTTGCCGCTATCCGGCGCCTTCAACCCGTCCAGCACGTCGAGCAATTGCACCGCCGCGCGGTCCGGCGCGAACAGGCCGCCGGGGCGGACATTGCCCTGGAACGGCTTGGACAAGGCGGTGTCGACCGTGCCGGGGTGGAGCGCGACGACGATCGAGCGATCGTTGCGCCGCTTATGCTCGATCGCCAGCGTACGGATGAACTGGTTGAGCGCCGCCTTGGACGCGCGATAGCCGTACCAGCCGCCCATGCGATTGTCGGAGATCGATCCGACCCGCGCCGACAGCGCCGCGAAGATCGTCTTGCCGGTGCGCGGCATCAGCGGAAGGAAATGCTTGGCGACCAGCGCCGGGCCGATCGCATTGACCGCGAAATTGCGCGCCAGCCATTCGGGCGACAGCTGGTCTATCGCCTTTTCCGGGCCGTGCTCGCCATCGTGTAGCAGACCGGTCGCGACGATCACCAGATCGGGGGCGGGGCCGTCGGCGATCCGCTTGGCGGCGGCGGCGATGCTGGCTTCATCCTCAAGGTCGATATGCGCGTCACCGGTCATCGCGCGGGCGAGACGGGTGACCGATACCCCTTCCTCCTCCAGCGCATCGGCGATCGCGCCGCCGATGCCGCCCGATGCGCCGATGACGATCGCCCGCTTCCATTCGCTCATCGGACAAATCTCCACTGCGTCGGCGTACTCGCCTCGGCGTCGAACGCATAACCGTCGCTATCGAAACCGCGCATCGCGTCGGTATCGGTGATCCCGTGCTCGATCATCCAGCGCGCCATGGCGCCGCGCGCCCTCTTGGCATGGAAGCTGATGAAGCGGTCGCCCTCGCGGAAATCGACCGCGATGATGCGGATCGCGGGCGGCAGCTTGCCGTCGACGGCATGCCAATATTCCTGGCTGGCCAGGTTCAGGATCGCGCCCGATCCTTCCGCCTCGACCTCGTCCGCCAGGCGCTTGGCGATGCGATCGCCCCACCAGTCGGTCAGCTTGTCGCTGCCCGATCCACCTTTATGCGGGGCCCAGCGCGTACCCATCTCCAGCCGATAGGGACGCATCGCGTCGAGCGGGCGGAGAAGGCCATACAGCCCCGACAGCATGCGCAGATGATCCTGCGCGAACAGCACCGCCGGTTCATCCAGCGTCTTGGCCTCCAGGCCGGTATAGACGTCGCCGGCAAAGGCGAAGAGCGCCGGCCGCTCGGGCCCCTCGGCAAAATTGCGGAACCGGTCGGCATTGAGCGTGGCGAGCGCGGGCGAGATGCGCATCAGCGACGCCAGCTTGTCCTCGCCCAGCTGCGCGGCGGCGGCGGCCAGCGTGTCGGCTTCCTCGGCGAAGTGCGGCCGGGTAGGATGGAGGGCGGGAAGCGGGCTTTTATAGTCCAGCGTTTTGGCGGGGGAGATGACGGCGATCATGATGGCCGCCCGCTAGCGCCGGGAGCGTTCGTGTTCAATCCGCGTTCAGCGCCTGATGGATAGAGGGGGTTCATCAATCGCCTTGCTTGAACGGGACGCGCGCTGTCCCTATCAAGCCTGCCATCGACGATCCCGGACCGACCGGCTGTATTCTTGGAGAGAATTCGCATGAAAATCCTACCGAAGCTCGCGCTGGCGGCCGCGCTCGCGACGGGCATGGGCAGCGTTGTGCTGACCGCGCCGGTGTCCGCGCAGAAGAAGAAGGAAGAAGCCGGCGGGCTGAAGCTGAGCCCCGAGGCGCTGAAGGCCGCGCAGGCCGCGCAGCCGGTGTTGCAACAGAAGAATTATGCCGCCGCCGAGCCGCTGATCGCCGCGGTCGAGGCCGCCGCCAAGACCGAGGATGACAAGTATATCGCAGCGGCGCTGCGCTACGAACTCGAATCGGGCAAGCTGTTCGCGGCCCAGCAGGCCAATCCGAACGCCCCGATCGACGAGGCGACGCTGGCCAAGCCGCTCGACGCGCTGATCGCCAGCCCGTCGACCCCGGCCGCCGACAAGCCGCGTTACGTCTATCGTCGTGGCGCGCTGGCGTTCAACGGCAAGCAGTATCCGATCGCGCTGAAGTATTTCGAACAGGCCAAGCAGCTGGGCTATAACGATCCCAACCTGCCGATGCTGATCGTCAAGACCAAGATGGAGATGGGTGACGTCGCGGGCGCCAATGCCGACCTCGCCGCCGCCATCGATCAGATGAACGCCTCGGGCCAGAAGGCGCCGGAGGATTATTACAAGTACGCCATCGGCCGCGCCAACAAGGCCAAGATGGTGCCCGAGACGCTGGGCTGGATGCGCAAGTGGGTCTCGGCCTATCCGACCGCCCAGAACTGGCGCAACGTGCTGGTCATCTATGGCCTTCAGCAGGGTTCGCTGGCGACGCTGGACAAGAACCAGAAGCTGGACCTGTTCCGCCTGATGCGCGCGTCGAAGTCGCTGGCCGATCAGAACGACTATATGGAATATGCCCAGTACGCGACGGACAAGGGCCTGCCGGCCGAAGCGGCGACCGTCCTGAAGGAAGGCATGGCGACCGGCAAGATCCCGTCGGGCAATGCGACCGCCAAGGCGATGCTGGCGGCGGCCGAAGCCAAGAACAAGCAGGAGGGCTCGCTGGCCCCGACCGAGGCGCGCGCCAAGTCGGCCGGTGACGGCAAGCTCGCCGCGCTGACCGGTGAGGCCTATTATGGTCAGGGCAACTACGGCAAGGCCGCCGAGCTGTACCGCCTGGCGCTTCAGAAGGGCGGGGTCGATGCGAACGAGGTGAACACGCGCCTCGGCATCGCGCTCGCCGCGCAGGGCGACAAGGCCGGCGCCAAGGCCGCGTTCGACGCGGTGCAGGGTTCGCCGCGTGCTGAACTGGCCGGGTTCTGGAAGACCTATCTCGACACCCAGGCTTGATCTGATAACGCCCCTGCACTGGCAACGGTGCAGGGGCGTTATCGGTTGAGGTGTGGGCGTGGCCTTCGACTTCGCTCAGGCTGAACGGCTGTTGGTCTTGGCCTAGCCCCCTAAACCCCGTTCAGCCTGATCGGAAGAGCACAGTTGAACT
>NZ_JBNNOB010000120.1:0-11687 GCF_050274375.1 Sphingomonas sp. NPDC019816 | reverse complement strand
GTAAGCGCAAGCTGCTCGAAAAGCAGAAAAAGGGTAAGGCGAAGATGCGCGAATACGGCTCGGTCAGCATCCCGCAGGAAGCCTTCATCGCCGCGCTGCGCATGGGCGACGAGGCGTAAGGATCCGAAGACCGCCCCGCGCCACGGCCGGGGCGGTCTTTTCAATTACAAGAAGAACACGCTTGCCAGATCGCCGTCAGGATTGGCGGCCCAGCGAATGAAGCGGATCGCGAAGATGGCGAACACGCCAAGCGCCGCGCCGGCCCAGATCATGTCGGACGACTGGGCTACCCATGTGAAGATTAGATAGCCGCACAGGGCCGACAGCGCTGTTGCGCCGACGATCCGCACCGGCCGTTTGTTCAGCAGAAAGGCGATCGCAATGATGATCGCCGCCAATGCCGCGCCGATCATCAGCAGGATGAAGACTGGGTGAACGCCCTTGGCTTGCATGGCCTGCCAGAAGGGCTTTGCGATCTTCCATCCGGTCATGGCCACGAAGAGGATCGCCCCGAGCGACAGAACGTCGCCTAGAGCGAGATGACCTGAGGCTGAATCATTGGGGATTCCCACGGAGCCGATGATCTGATTCAAGGTGCAGGCCGGTGAAGGAGGCTGGCTTGCATGGCGAAGCCGTATTCGATGGACCTACGCGACAGGGTAGTGAGGGCGGTGACGGCTGAGGGCATGTCGTGCCACGCGGCTGCGGCCCGCTTCGGGGTTGCGCCAAGTTCTGCGATCAAATGGATGCGGCGCTACCGGGACACAGGCAGCGCGGCGCCGGGTCGAATGGGCGGTCGCCGCACCAATATCCTATCGGGCGCGACGCGAGACTGGCTGCTGGAACGGGTGGCGAGCGACTTCACGTTGCGGGGTCTGGTAGCCGAGCTGGCCGAGCGCGGCGTAAAAGTCGACTATGTCCAGGTCTGGCGATTTGCCCATGCCCAGGGTCTGAGCTTCAAAAAAAAGCGTTCTGCCCGCCGAACAGCTGCGTCCCGCCATCGCGCGACGCCGGGCACGGTGGAAGAAATACCAGGGTCGGCTTGATCCGGCGCGCCTCGTCTTCATCGACGAGACCTGCGTGAAGACGAACATGGCCCCCTTGCGGGGGTGGGCGCCGGTCGGTCGGCGCCTCCACGCCAAGGTTCCCTACGGCCACTGGCGGACCATGACCTTCCTCGCGGCACTCCGATGCGATCGGATTGACGCACCCTGCGTGCTCGACCAGCCGATCAACGCCCAGAGCTTCACCGACTATGTCGAACAATGCCTGGTGCCGACCCTCTCGCCCGGCGATGTCGTCATCATGGACAACCTGTCCAGCCACAAGAAGCCCGCCATTCGCCGCGCCATCAAAGCCGTGGGCGCCAGCCTCCTGTTCCTGCCGCCATACTCGCCAGACCTGAACCCGATCGAACAGGTCTTCGCCAAGCTCAAGCACCTCATGCGAAAGGCTGCCGAGCGATCCCACGAGGCAACATGGCGCCGCGTCGGCACCCTGCTCGATACCTTCTCACCCGACGAGTGCCGCAACTATCTCCGCAATGCCGGATACGCGTCAGCTTGATGTCATCAGGCTCTAGGCCCATGCCGCCGCCTCCGTTCAGATTGCCGATACGATTGCGGTTTCTATCATAGATGTCTGACATCCCACCCCCTTGCGTTGTTCCCGTGCGGCAGGCGGCTCCCACACTGCAACCGCCTTCGAGGCTAGGAGAAGGGTATGAAAGATGACAGGAAATTGATGGTAAACGTCGTTTGCGATGCCATGTGATCCGGCGGGCACCGGTCACGATGGCGGTCGATGCCCGCCCGGTTTCCCGGACGGGCCTTTCGATTTTCAATGGGATCGGATCAGAACGCGATCTTGATCGTGCCGCGATAGGACTGGTTCTCGACATCCTTGCGCTCGAACGTCGTGTCGGCGCCCAGCGACAGCTGGACACGGCCCGAGGTGTAGGACACGCCCAGGCTCGCCTCGCCCCAATCCTTGTCGTGGCCGGGTAGCGCGAACAGCGCCGACGGGCCGATGCCGCCCGCGAAATTCGCACCGAACACGCCCGGGCGATCCTGGAAGTCATGGACATAATAGGCCGAGGCATAGGGACGGAACGGCCCGTCCGAGCTCAGCATCAGGCCGGCGCGACCCTGGACGCTGTTATAGTCCTGGCGGTCATAGCGCAGCGCGGGGCCACCACCGGTCTCGGCGGTGGGGGTGAAGCCCAGATGGCTGACGCGCGCAGCGATGCGCGGCCCGATCTTCAGCCCGCCAAAGCCATAGGTCTTGGCCAACCCGACTTCGCTCGACAGCGCCAGGGCATTGTCGCGCGACCGCAGGTTATAGGTCACGCCCGCCAGTGAGACGTTGCGCTGCGTCCGCGCCTGAAACACGCCGGCGCTGAACTGGCTGTCCAGCGAGAAGCCGCCCAGTTCCGCCTTGCCGTAGAGCGTCCCCTGATACAGGTCGCCGCGCGCATATTGGCCGAACGAGGTGTCGCCGGTTGTCTTGGTGTAGGAGAAGCCGAAGCCCAGGATGCTGGCATCGTCCACCTCGGTCTCGATACCGGTCGCGACATAGAAGCCGTCGAACCGGTCGCGAATGTCGGCGGCCGCCGTCTGTGGCAGGGCACGCGCCTTGCCGTCGAGATAGCCGCCCGCCAGGAACACCGCGACATCTTCGGGCAGGACATTCTCGCGCATCGATACGCCGCCGCTGTCGGTCGCCATCTGCGCCTGGCTGCCCGCCAGGTTGCTCATGGCGAGGCTGGCGACCTGCACCGGCTTGCCGATCATGGTCAGCGTGCCGCCCAGGCCTTCGCTGGGCGACAGGGTCGCCAGATGCTCACGGAAGAAACGCGCGCTGTTGTCGAGCGCCATGGTGCCCTGCGCCCGCTTCAGCGCCTCGGTCGAGGGGGCCAGTCCTTCGAGCGTGGTGCGGATGGTCGATGCCGATTGCAGGTCCAGCGTGCCGTACAGACTGCTGAAATTGCTCTGGATCGACCGGTTCTGGTCGAGCAGGCGCGCATAGGCGGTCTGATAGGGCGTGTTGGCGACGACATTGGCGTAAGCGCCGGCGACGATCCGCGCGGTCACCGCATTGCTGCTGTAGCTCAACGTCGGCGTCAGGATCGCGCTCAGGGCTGTCGGCGCATTGAAGCGACCCGACACACCGCCGCTGGCGGTCGCGATCGTGTAGACGTCACCGGCGCGGATCAGGTGCCCGCTCACGGGTGCGAAGCCGACCGAGCCGCCGGCATTGAGCTGGCCACCGGTGCCGCCATTGGCGACGACGGCGATCCTGTCCGCAGTGCCGCCCGGACCGACATCGATCAGCAACTGCGTCCCCGAGGCGAGCACGACATTGCCGCCAAAGGTCAGCGTGCCGATCGTCCCAACCGTGCCGGGGGCGATCATGCCGCCAACGCTGGTGAAGAACGGCGCGTTGATCCGGCCCGAGCCCTGCAGGCCGCCGGCCAGCATCAGGAAGTCGCCCCCGGCATTGATCGTGCCGTTATTGGCGATCATGCCCGTCAGCTGGTTGAAGTCCGCCACCGTGGTCAGTGCGCCGCCGCTTGCGAGCGACAGTCGTGCCTGCGCCCCGCTGATCGTGAAGCGGTCGACCGTCACCGCCGAGCCGAGCGTCGTATTGCCCGCCGCCGACAGGGTGACGTCATAATAGCGCGCCGCGACCGAGGCGGTCGGGTTGACGTTGTTGGGCACGAAATTGGTCGCGCCGGGCAGGCCGTTGGCCAGGGTCGCGGCGGGGAGGGCGGCGGCGACCGCAACGGCCGTGCCTCCCGCCTGTGCCTGGACTTCGACACCGGTGATGTCGTCGGTCAGCGTCGCGCGGCCCAAGGCATTCACCGTGTCGCCGAACTCGGTTGCGGAGGCGTCCTGCGGGGTGATCCTGCCGGTCTTGACGTTCTGACATCTGGCGGGATTGCAGATCTCGCCGAACTTGTTGTCCGGGTCGTTCGCGATACCGATACCGGGCGAGGTGGGAACGCCGTTCACCAGCTGGCCGTTCTGGACGATCTGATAGGCCGGGTCGGTCGTTGTCACCCAATGCGCACCGTCCTCCCACGCGCCGTCACCGGCCTTGGCGGCGGCGTAGCGATAGGGGTTCTTGGCGGCGATATAGTCCCAGAAGAGGTAGAGCGGTTGGTAGAAGGACGAGGTGCCATAGGTGGAGAAGGGCTGCGGCCCGAAGAAGCGGCTGCCGCCCGACAGCACGCCGACCACGACCTTGCGCGCGAACGTCCGGTCGAGGATCAGCGGACCGCCGGAGTCGCCGCCTGCCGTCGTGCCTTCCTTCGGCAACGGCGCGTCGCGGAACAGGTTAAAGTCATAGGGGCTGGCCGCCGCGGTGCCCCGGCGCGGATCGTCGAAGTCGAGCTGGTACAGGTTCTGCGGCAGGTTCGCGCCCCGGCCGAACAGCCACAGATTGCGGTCATCGAACGAGCCGAGCAGGCCGATGTAATTCTCGGCGATGCGGCGGCGATAGTCGATGCCGTTGGTATCGCCCTGATTGCCGACACCGCTGCGGCCATAGCCGGTCAGCGTGACATGATAGCCGGTGCCCGTGGTCGGATCGATCGCGGCGGGCGCGGGCAGCGCCGACAACAGGATCGCCCAGGTCGGAACGCCGGTCGCCGGCGTGTCGAGCGAGGCCAGTGCAACATCGGCCTCCAGGAACGTCGTGCGCGCCGACCCCGAATTCCAATGGACCTGGTTCACATTGTAGACGGCATTGGCGGTGTTCGTCTTGAACTGGTTGGCGTTGGCCGCACCGCCCAGCGTGCTCAGGAACCATTCGCGCACGCCCGGCAGATTGTCGGCCTTGAAGCCGAAGGCGATGGGCGTGCCGCCGCGCGCGGTGCCATAGCTGGCGGCGGCGGCGGAATTGACGCAATGCGCCGCGAAGATGACGGTGCGCGGGTTGATCAGCGTGCCGGTGCACAGGCTCAGGCCGCCGCCGCTGGCCGCGATGAACATCTGGCCGACGCCGTTGATGCCGCCGGCGGTGTCGAGCGCGCTGGTCGTGGTGCCGGGCTGCGAAATGACGATCTGCGGCTCGTCGACGACGCGCAGGCCGGGAATGGCGCCGATGCGCTCCGGGCCGGACGACTGGGCATAGTCGATCGCCTGTTCGGGGCGTGCGGTCTGCGCCTGGGCCGGCGTGGCGAGCGACAGCGCGAGCAGCGCGCTGGATGCGAGCAGGGCCGCGCGTCGTCGCGCCCCGCCCATCGATGCGAGATCGTGGACCATGAAAATTCCCCCTTGTTTTGGGGAGCGTGGCTTTTTCTCCATTCGCTCCGAAAACGGAGGCTATTCAGGAAATCGTTTTCATACAATTACTAAAGGGGCAATCGGCATGTCCTATTCGAACAGCGTCGCCGAATACTCTGGGAATATTAACAATGTCGAGCGACAGCGACTCGGCGGAAAACAGGGAAAACTGCCAATGGTAGCGCGTATGATCTTGGGGGTGGTGGCCTTGTGCTGCGCCCAGCCGGTTTTGGCGCAGGAGCGTGCGCCACTGGTCCTGGCGGCGGCGAGTTTGCAGGAATCGATGAATGCCGCCGCCGATTCGTGGGCGAATCAGGGACATAGGCGGCCGGTCATTTCCTTCGCCGCATCCTCCGCATTGGCGCGGCAGGTCCAGGCCGGGGGCAAGGCCGACCTGTTCGCATCGGCCGATGAGGAATGGATGGACGTGCTCCAAAAGGACGGCCTGTTGGCGGCTGGCACGCGCAGCGCGTTTCTGGGCAACCGGCTGGTCGTGATCGCGCCGGCGGGGCGGGGCGGGCAGGTGACGACGCGGACCCTGGCCAAGACCCTGTCCGCCGGGCCGCTGGCCATGGCCGATACCGACAGCGTGCCGGCGGGCAAATATGGCAAGGCGGCGCTGGAGCGGCTAGGGGCGTGGCCCATGGTTGCACCCCATGTCGTCCGGGCCGAGAATGTGCGCGCCGCCCTCGCTTTGGTCGAGCGCGGCGCGGCGCCCTATGGCATCGTCTATGCGACCGACGCCAAGGCGTCGTCGCGCGTCCGCGTGGTCGGCATGTTCCCGGCGGCCAGCCATCCGCCGATCACCTATCCGCTCGCCCGGCTGAAGGCCTCGATCAATCCGGCGGCGGAAGGGTTCCGGCGCTTTCTGATCTCGGCCCAGGGCAAGGCGATCTTCCGGCGTTTCGGATTCTCAGCCCGGTGATCGCTTGATGCTGTCGCCCGAGGAATGGGGGATCGTGCGGCTGTCGCTGCTGGTGGGCGGCACGGCGATGCTGGTGACCCTGCCGATCGCCTTTGGCTTGGCCTGGCTGCTGGCGCGCGGGCGTTTTCCCGGCAAAGTGTTGCTCGATGGCGTGGTCCATCTGCCGCTGGTCGTGCCGCCGGTGGTGACGGGCTGGGCGCTGCTGCTGCTGTTCGGGCCGGCGGGGCCGATCGGGGCTTGGCTGTCCGACTGGTTCGGAGTCAGCGTTCTGTTCCGCTGGACCGGGGCGACGATCGCGGCCGGGGTCATGGCGTTGCCGCTGGTGGTCCGCGCCATCCGCCTGTCGATCGAGTCCGTCGACCGGCAGTTGGAGCAAGCCGCGCGCACGCTGGGCGCGGGGCGCTGGCGGGTGTTCGCGACGATCACGCTGCCGTTATGCGCGCCGGGCGTGCTGGCGGGGCTGGTGCTTGGTTTCGCGCGCTCCATCGGCGAGTTCGGCGCGACGATCACCTTCGTCTCGAACGTGCCCGGCGAGACCGCGACGCTGCCGCTCGCCATCTATTCCGCGCTCCAGCGGCCGGGCGGGGAAGCGATGGTCTGGCGGCTGGCGGGGGTGTCGGTCGGCCTGTCGCTGATCGCGCTGATCGCCTCCGAATGGTTGGCGCGGCGCATGGGGCGGGGGCTGCATGTCCTTTGACGTTTCGCTGTCCGTCCGGCGGGGCGAGAGCCGGATCGCGGCGTCCTTCGTCACGGGACCGGGCGCGACCGTGCTGTTCGGGCCATCGGGGATCGGGAAGACCAGCATCCTCCAGATGGTCGCCGGATTGCTCAAGCCCGAGGCGGGGCATGTACGGATCGCCGGTGAGACGCTGTTCGACGCGGCGGCGCGGGTCGACGTGCCGCCCGAGCGGCGGCGCATCGGCTATGTCTTTCAGGAGGCGCGGCTGTTCCCGCATCGACGGGTCGCGGCCAATCTGCGCTATGGCATGCGACAGGGTGCGGGCGATTGGAACGGGGTGATCGCGATGCTGGGCATCGGCCATCTGCTCGACCGCTGGCCGCGCACCCTGTCCGGCGGTGAGGCGCGGCGGGTGGCGATCGGTCGCGCGTTGCTCAGCGATCCGCGCATGCTGCTGCTCGACGAGCCGCTATCCTCGCTCGACCGGGCACGGCGCGGGGATATTCTCGACGCGCTGATCGCGGTGCGTGACCGGACGGGCATCCCCATCCTGATGGTCACGCACGACCCGGACGAAGCCGAACGGATCGCCACCGCGATCGTCCGGCTCTGATCCCCTTACACCAGTTCGAAGGTCTGTTTCTCGCCATTCGCCGAGCTGGTCGCGACCCACAGGTCGAACTGGCCCGGCTCGACCACCCAGTCATCCTTGCCCCAGAAGCGCAAATCGTCGCGGGTCAGGCGCAGGCGGACGGTGCGCGACTGGCCGGGGTTCAGCATCACCCGTTCGAACCCCTTCAACTCGCGGACGGGGCGGGTGCGGCTGGCGACCTTGTCATGGATATAGAGCTGAACGACTTCCGCCCCCGCACGCGTGCCGGTGTTGGTCACGGTCGCGGTCACCTCCATCGCATCGGTCATCCGCGCCGGCACCGAGACGTTGGAGACGGCGAAGCGCGTATAGCTCAGCCCGTGGCCGAAGGGGTAGAGCGGCTCGTTCTTCGTCTCGCGATAGCGCGCCTTATATTCCTGCGCGCCGGTATCAGGGGCGGGGCGGCCGGTATTCTTGTGGTTGTAGAAATAGGGCTGCTGTCCGCTTTCACGCGGAAAGCTGGCGGAGAGCTTGGCCGAGGGGTTCACATCGCCGAACAGCACATCGGCGATCGCGTTGCCGCTCTCCGACCCCAGGAACCAGGTGGCGAGGATCGCGGGCGCGTCCTTGACCGCGTCGTGCAGCGCCAGCGCGCGGCCATGGCGCAGCAGTACGACGACCGGCTTGCCCGTCGCCGCCACCGCCTCGGCCAGCGCCATCTGCGCATCCGGCACGACGATCTCGGTGCGCGACTGCGCCTCGCCCGACATCAGCTGCGTCTCGCCGATCGCCAGCAACACGACATCGGCATTGCGCGCGGCGGCGACGGCCGCGTCGATCCCGCCGGCGATGGGGGCCTCGACCTCCGATCCCTTGACGACGTCGACCGTCAGCTTGCGGTTGCGAAGACCCTGCGCGACCGACACGTTCAGCGCGGCGTCGGACATGAACGCCCAGGTGCCGACCACATTGTCGCGGTCCTCGCCGAACGGGCCGATCAGCGCGATGCGGCCCGGATTGGCCTTGAGCGGCAGCAGGTCGCCTTCGTTCTTGAGCAGCACGATCGACCGCGCGCCCGCCTCGCGCGACAGCTTCAGCATGGCGGGCGTCGACACCTGCGTCCGCTCCGCCTTCTGGCTGATCGAGCGATAGGGATTGTCGAACAGGCCGATCGCCTCCTTCAGCGACAGGACGCGGCGCACTGCCTCGTCCAGTCGGGCCATCGGCACCTCGCCCTTCTCGACCAGATCCGGCAGCCACAGATTGAACAGGTTGGAGGCCATGGCCATGTCCATGCCCGCCAGAAACGCCTTCTTGGCGGCGTCGCGGCCATCGGCGGCATAGCCGTGCGCGATCAGTTCCTCATCGGCGGTATAGTCGCCGACGACCATGCCCTTGAAGCCCCATTCGTCATGCAGCAGGTCGGTCAGCAGCCACTTGTTGCCGGACGAGGGCACGCCGTCGATGTCGTTGAACGCCGACATGATCGTCGCCACGCCGGCATCGACACACGCCTTGAACGGCGCGAGATGCACCTCGTGCAGCGTCTGGGGCGAAATCTCGGTGAAGTTGTAATCCATGCCGCCGCTGACCGCGCCATACGCCGCGAAATGCTTGGCGCAGGCGGCGAGGCTGGTCGGATCGCGCAAGGAACGGCCCTGGAAGCCACGCACGCGCGCGACGGCCAGCTTCGTGCCCAGATAGACATCCTCGCCCGACCCCTCGGCCACGCGGCCCCAGCGCTGGTCGCGCGCGACATCGACCATCGGCGCGAAGGTCCATTGCATGCCGAGTGCGGTCGTCTCGATCGCCGCCGCCCGCGCGGTCCGCTCGGCCAGATCGGGGTCGAAGGCGCAGGCCTCGGCGATGGGCAGCGGATAGGCGGTGCGCAGGCCGTGGATGACGTCGCCCGCGAAGATCAGCGGAATCTTCAGCCGCGTCTCCATCATCGCGTCCTGCGCCGCCTTGGCCCCGGCATAGCCGACGCCGTTGAACAGCATGCCGATCTCGCCCTTGCGAATACGCGCCAGCTGCGCGGTCGCATCGTTGCGGGCGGGCAGGCCGGGGTTGAAGGGCAGGCCGATCGGGCGGATCTGGTCAGAGAAACAGGACAGCTGGCCAGCCTTTTCCGCCGGGCTCATCTGGCGGATCAGGCTTTCGATACGGTCCGACGCCCCCGATGACTGGGCCAGCACCTGCCCACCCAGCGACAGGCCGGCGATCGTGGCACCCGCCTTCATCATCTGGCGGCGATCGAGGGTGGGGGACATGGATGCTCTCCTACAGGCATGATGATTTCGTCCCGCAGCTACCGCCCATGGCGGTGAGGGGCAAGGTTTGCGGCCCTTATGCCGGGCGAGGTTCAATCTTTTGATGGACTTACGGGATGGGCGAAACCCGCACGCCGGAACGGTACGTCGCCCACGGGTCAGAACAATGTCGTCACCAGTACCCCGCCGATGATGGCGACGCCGGACACTATCTGTCGCAGGCCGAGCTTTTCCCGGAACAGCCGGTGCCCGGCCATGGCGGCGATCGGCGCCTCTATGATGCCCAGCGCCCGCACCGGCGCGGCGGGCGAGAGGGCCAGCGCGACGAACCACCCGGCCGAGGCGCATGCCCCGCACAGCCCGGCGCCCAGCGACGGCCGCCAGCGGCGGGCGACTTCCGCCAGCGTCGCCGGATCGCGCCATGCGAGGATCAGGCCGAGTGCGATGGTCTGCATCGCCTGCACCACCGCGACACAGACCAGCGCGGCATGGATCGGGTGGCCGGGGTCGAGCGCCAGGGCGGCATGACGAAAGGCGTTCAGCGAAAAGCCGAAGAACAGACCCGAGGCGAGCCCCATCGCGGCCCCGACCAGCGAGGCGCGCCTTTGCTCGGCCGGCGGCCAGGACAGCGCGACCAGACCGATGGTGGTGACGACGACGCCCACCCACGCCAGCATGCTGATCCGATCGTCATAGACGATCAGTCCGAGCAGCGCGGCAAGCGGCAGCGAACTTTGTTGAAGCGCGGTGCCGACAGCGAAGCCCGAGCGGTCCATCGCGTCGAGCAGCGCGGCCGTCGCCAACACCTGCGACGCCGCACCGACGACCGCCGACAGCCAGAACGCGCCGCTCCAATGTAGGTCGGCGGCGGGCATCACGTGATGGGCCAGCACGACGAACATCAGCGAAAAGGGCAGGCCGAAGAGAAACCGCACGAGCGTCGCGCCCCATGGGCCCGACGATGCCATCACCCCGCGTTGCAGGGCATTGCGGCCAACCTGAAAGGTCGCCGCCGCGATGGTGGCGGGTATCCAGAGCGGGTTGGACATGGCGCGGTCTTCTGTCTTGCGGGTGAGGGCGGGACCAATGAAAAGGGCGGCCCGTTGCCGGACCGCCCCTTCGTGCTTCGAGGGATACCGGGATGGTCGTGACCGCCCCGGACCGCCCGCGTCTTAGCGCTTCGAGAACTGGAAGCTGCGACGCGCCTTGGCGCGGCCATACTTCTTACGCTCGACGGCGCGGCTGTCGCGGGTCAGGAAGCCAGCGGCCTTGACCGGCGCACGCAGGACCGGCTCGTACTTGGTCAGCGCCTGGCTGATGCCGTGCTTGACCGCACCGGCCTGGCCCGACAGACCGCCGCCCTTGACGGTGCAGATCACGTCATACTGACCTTCGCGCTCGGTGATGCCGAACACCTGGTTGATGACGAGACGCAGCGTCGGACGTGCGAAATACACTTCCTGGTCACGACCGTTGATCGTGATCTTGCCCGAACCCGGCTTCAGCCAGACGCGCGCCACGGCGTCCTTGCGACGGCCGGTCGCATAGGCGCGGCCGAACTTGTCCAGTTCCTGCTGACGCAGCGGGGTGGTGCTGACGCGCTCGACGGGAGCGGCGGCGGGGGCTTCACCCTCGGCGGCGGGCTGCGCCGAAGCGACGGCGGCCTGCTGGTTCAGCGTGGCGCCGAGATCGGCGAGCGACTGGCGGTTGTCGGACATTATGCGCCCACCTTGTTCTTGCGGTTCATCGACGCGATGTCGAGGACTTCGGGGTTCTGAGCGGCGTGCGGATGCTCGGTGCCGGCGAAGATGCGCAGGTTGCGCATCTGCTCACGACCCAGCGGGCCGCGCGGGATCATGCGCTCGACGGCCTTTTCCAGAACGCGCTCGGGGAAGCGGCCTTCCAAGACCTTGGCGGCGGTGATGCCCTTGCT
>NZ_JBNNOB010000119.1:0-11713 GCF_050274375.1 Sphingomonas sp. NPDC019816 | reverse complement strand
GTTTTTTTTTTTTTTTTTTTTTGGTTGTGGCGTGCTGGGTCCGTGGGGCGGCGGGGTGCGGGGGCCCCCCCCCCGCCACCTTGCCGACCCAGCCCGTCACCGTCGCAATCAGATGCCGGCCGGGTTCGGACAGGAACTGCGCCGGGATCGCGGCGGCATAGCCGGCGATCGCCAGCACGACGACATGCGGCAGGGGCGCCATGCCCGTCGGCAGCATCCCCTGCACCCCGGCGGCGGCGGCGACCGACAGGCCGGTCACGATATGCAAGCGGGCGAGATCACGCACGCGCACCGCCGTCCCCCGCGCCGCCAGCCAGAAGAGAATCGGCGTACGCGCCAACTCTCCGAAGAAACACGCCTTGGCCATGCCGACCGCCCCCCAGGGCAGACCGATCAGAAAGCCGATCACGACGGTGGCGGACGCGAACAGCCCCCAGTTCATGATCAGCTTCGACCGATTGCTCGACATCATCAGCCAGGGCACCGTCTCATTGATCAGCAGCAACACGGATGCGGCCGAAAGCCAGCTGAAGATCGGGCCGGCCGCCTGCCACTTGTCGCCGAGCAATACGCGCACCGCCGCGTCCGACCCGATCGAGGCCGCCACGACGCCGGGTATGGCGCACGTCACCACCCCCTGCACGAAGACCAGATAGGCCCGCCGGTAACGCTGCGGCTCCTCGCGCGTGCGGGCCAGCACCGGCAGGATGATCCGCGACAGCGGGGCGGTGAAATTCTGGAGCGGCGCGGACATCAGGCGAAAGGCACGATCGTAAAAGCCCAGCGTCGTCGCCCCCCAGAAGCGCGCGAGCAGCACCTTGTCGATGTTGCGCGTGATGAACAGCGCAAAGCCGTAAACCGAAATGCCGCCACCGAATCGGACCATCGGCGCGATGCTGGCCCATTGAAAGGTCAGGCGCGGCCGCCACCGCTCCAGATACAGGAAGGACAGGGTATTGACGATGGTCGACGTGATCGCC
The DNA here is from genome assembly GCF_050274375.1 of Sphingomonas sp. NPDC019816. NCBI lineage: Bacteria > Pseudomonadati > Pseudomonadota > Alphaproteobacteria > Sphingomonadales > Sphingomonadaceae > Sphingomonas > Sphingomonas sp. NPDC019816. Next base: position 10,733 of record NZ_JBNNOB010000119.1, on the reverse strand, counting down.
CCGACCAGCAACGCCCAATAGGATCGCAGGATCAGCGCGGCCGTCACGGTGAAGACGAACATCGTCGCGCTGCTGACGATATCGGCGACATTTTGCGCCTGAAACCGCATCTGGCGATTGAGAAGCGCATTATAAAGCGGATTGGGGGCGGTGGCGATGACCAGCAGACCCGACGCCGCGACCAGAATTCCGGCCTGCGTATTCCCATAGAACAGACTGACCAGTGGCCCCGCCGCCACCAGCGCAATCGCCAGCACGAGGCACAGGCCGATGTTCAGCCAGAATAGCGACGACAGCTGGACGTCGGACACCTCGTCGGATTGCACCACGGCGTGATCGAAGCCGACATTCTGGAACAAAAACGCAAATCCGGTGACCGGCGCCGCCATCGCATAGATGCCGTAATCGGCGGGCGACAGGATGCGCGACACCACGATCACCGATCCGATGGTCGCGGCGACGCGAAACATCTGGGCGACAAGGGTCGTCACCGCGCCGCCCATCACCTTGCGACGATATCCGTCCTGCTTTTCCACGTATTGCCCCCGAATTCCCTTTCCTCGCTCTAGCCTTGCGGCAGGCCGGGCGCCACGCAGGCATGAGTGTCAGCGTGAGACAGTTTACCGGCGACTTTATCTCGCGGCCGCGACCTGGAGGGGCCCGTAAAGGCGGCAATGGCCGACGTCGAAGTGTCGCACGGCGACGCCGGGCGTCAGACTTTGGGACGGCTCCGGCGTCATCGGCCCTGTTCGCCTGTCCCCGTGCCGTTCAGGGCGCGGGCGTCAGGGGGGACGATGATGACGATGCTGGCCGACGTGCTGCTTTTCGTGGGATTGCTGGTGCTGATGCCGGCCGTGCTGCTGTTCGTCGCGGAAATCCTGTCGGGGCTGCGCGCGCCGATCGCCACGCCGCCCGGAAACGCACCCGCCTTCACCGTCCTGATCCCCGCGCATGACGAAGCGGGCGTGATCGTGCCCAAGCTGCGGTCGATCGCGGGTCAGTTGCGCGATGGCGACCGGATGCTGGTGATCGCCGACAATTGCTCCGACGACACTGCCGCCATCGCCGCCGTACATGGTGCGGACGCGACCGAACGGCACGATCCGGTCCGCCGGGGCAAGGGCTATGCGCTGGCGCACGGGCTGGCCCATGCCGCGCGCTGGGGCCACGCCGTGACCATCATCGTCGACGCCGACTGTTTGTTGTCGCCGGGCGCGCTTCGCCATCTGGCCGCCGCCGCCGCAGGCTCCGGTCGGCCGGTGCAGGGCGACTATCGCTTGGAGGCCGCGCCCGGCGGATCGCGGGCTAGCCGGTTCAGCGCCTTCGCCATCCGTATCAAGAACTATGTCCGACTGCTGGGCGGCAAGCGGCTCGGTGTGCCTTGCGTCCTCACCGGCAGCGGTATGGCCTTTCCCACCGCGCTGCTGTCACGGGTCGAACTGGGATCGGGGGAGATCGTCGAGGATCTGCTGCTGGCGGTCGATCTGACGCTCCACGGGGCGGCGCCGCGCTTCTGTCCCGAGGCGCGGATCACCAGTCCGCTGCCCGCCACGCGTGAGGCCGCCGAGGCGCAGCGCGCACGGTGGGAGGGCGGCTATCTGTCGATCATGCGTCGCTATGCGCTGCGCCTCGCGGGCACCGGATTGCGACGTGGCGATGCGCGCGTGCTCGCCCTCGCGCTCGATCTGGCGATCCCCCCACTCAGCCTGCTGATCGCGGGCCAAGGCGCGCTGCTGATCCTCACCGCATTCTGGGCGCTGCTGTCAGGTCATGCCGTGCCCTTCGCCGTCGCGGTCGTGCAGATGGCGCTGATGATCGGCGCGATCGCGCTGGCGTGGCATCGTTATGGCCGCGACCTGCTGAGTGCGGGCGATCTGGCGCGGCTACCGCTCAGTGTGCTCGCCAAGCTCGGTTTCTATCGCCGCATCCTGCGCGCGCCGCAACGCGGCTGGGTCCGTACCGAGCGCGGCGCGGAAATGAAGGGGCGCGAATGATGACCACCACCGATTTCCTCGGCTTCCGCTTCGAACGCGGCGACCGTGAGGCGCTGTTCGACCGCATGGTCGGCATGGGAGCGCGGCCGTTCGGCTATGTCGTCACCCCCAATGTCGATCTGGTCAACCGTGCCGCACGCGAGCCCAAGGTCCGCGCGCTCTATGATGGCGCGGCGGCCCATCTGTGCGACAGCAAGGTCCTGACCCTGATGGCCAAGGCCAAGGGCGTCGCGCTCGACTGCTATCCCGGCTCCGACATGGTCGCCGACCTGATGGCGCGCGGCGGCGCGGGGCGGCGGGTCGCCATCGTCGGCCCGAGCGCCGACGACTGGCGCGCTCTGGCCGATCGCTATCCGGGCGTGGCGCTCCATCATATCCCCTCACCCGCCGTCATGACGCCGGGCTCGACCGAGTGGCAGAGCTGCGTCACCCGCGCCGCCGCCGCGCCCTGGGACATACTCCTCATCTGCCTGGGCTCGCCCAAGCAGGAGCGGTTCGCGCAAAGCGTCGGCGCGCTTCGCCAGGCACCGGGTGTCGCCTGGTGCGTCGGCGCGTCGATCGACTTCCTGACCGGGCGGCAGGTCCGCGCGCCGCGCTGGGTGCGCGCGTGCAACCTGGAATGGCTGCACCGGCTGGCCAGCAATCCGGGCCGGCTATGGCGACGCTATCTGGTCGAGGGGCCGCAGATCATCCGCCTGCTCCTGCGCTGACCATGCCCTTGGGCGCGGCGGACAGGCGACGGATCAGATCGACCTCGGCCTGGCGATAGGGTGTGCCATCGGCCCGGAACACCTCGTGGAACCAGATGGTCGGCTCTTCCAAGACATAGGGCTTTTTCCAGCTGTCCCAGGGCAGCCGCGTCTGCGTCTTGCCGTCGACAAAGCCCCAGTTCATCATCGCCACATTGTACCGTTTGGCGATCGGCAGCGACCCGTCAAAGGTCGATCCGTTGCCGCGCGCCATATATTCGGTGCACAGGATCGGCCGGTTATAGGGGAGCAGCTGGTGCACCCGCCGCTCGAACGTCTCGGGCCAGCTATAGTCGTGAAACGAGATCACGTCCGACTGGCCGAGCTGTAGTTTCTCCATCGCCGAGTTGCGCCCGCCCGGCGTCCAGTCATCGCCCTGCCACACGCCCGAGGTCAGCGGCTGCGACGGATCGGCGGCGCGCGCCCAGTCGAACACCTGCGCCAGCAGTGCGCGGACCAGCGGCTCCTCGCCCTCCTGCCCCTTATACTGGTCGGCGCCGTTATCCGGCTCGTTCCAGACGTCCCAGCCCAGCACGCGCGGATCGTCCTTGAACGCGCCGATCACCCCCTGCACATAGGCGCGGTAGCGCGGCCAGCCGGCCCGGTCGCGCAGGCCCGCCATGCCCGGCCCCTGCACCCAGCCCGAATTATGGACGCCGGGGATCGGCGGATGCTGCGGCCCCAATTTAGGATCGGGGTCCCAGCAACTGTCGAACAGGACGAACAGCGGGCGGATGCCATGCGCCTTGGCCATCGTCAGAAAGGCGTCGATCCGCTGCTTGAACCCGTCAGGGTCCTGCGCCCAAAGCTGGTCGTGCAGGAAGACCCGCATCGTGTTCATGCCGATGCCCTGCGCCAGCCCCAGTTCGTAATCGATCCGCTTGGGGTCCCAGGTCGCGGCCTGCCACATCTCCAGCTGGTTGATCGCCGAGGCGGGCGTATAATTCGCGCCCACCAGCCAGGGCTGCGCCGCATACCAGGCCTTGGCCTCAGCCTCACTCCAGCGGGCACGCGCCTGCACCGGCGCGGCGACGAACAGGCTGGCGACGGCGGCCCCCAGCAGCAATGCGATCCTCATCCATCCTCTCCCGCTTCGCCCCGCCGTCGTGCCCGCGACAGGGTCGTTTACTGAAGGCTAGGCCGATTTGCGGCATTGTTACAGGCTTTTATCTGACTAATATACAGATATAGAATTTCGTCATCCGGCCAGTGTCCGGCATCATGTCGGACGAAAACAAAACCCGCCGGGGGCATCGGGAGGACAGGATGCGGATACATCACGCCATCATCGCGGCCGGCTTGGGGCTGGCCGTCGCCGCCTCGGGCATCGCCCGCAACCCGCAATTCCAGGGGGCCGATCCGCACGCGATGGTGATCGGCGACGAGCTATGGGTGTTTCCCACCGGCGGCCCGGGCGGCAGCTGGGAGGCGGACCGGTTCGGCGCCTTCTCCTCGCGCGACCTGAAGACATGGCGGCCGCGCGGCGAGCTGATCCGGCGCGACCAGATCAGGTGGATCAAGGATGACGGCGCGCGCGACCATTTCCTCTGGGCACCCGGCGTCGCGACGCGCGGCGGCAAGTGGTTTCTCTATTATTCGGTCGGTCCGCAGAACCCGACGCCCAGCCGCATCGGCGTCGCCGTCGCCGACCGGCCGGAGGGGCCGTATCGCGACAGCGGCCGCCCGCTGATCACCGGCGGCAACGGGTTCGAGGCGATCGATCCGATGGTCTTCACCGATCCGCGCAGCGACCGCAGCTATCTTTATGCCGGCGGCAGCGCGGGCGCACGCCTGCGCGTCTGGGAACTCGAACCCGACATGGTGACCATCGCGCGCGAGGTCCGCGTCGACCAGCCGCCGCATTTCACCGAAGGCGCCTTCCTGCACGAACGCAACGGCGTCTATTACCTGTCGTATAGCCATGGCCGGTGGAACGGTCCCGACTATTCGGTCCATTATGCCACCGCCCCCTCACCCACCGGCCCGTGGCGCTATCGGGGCGCGATCCTGACCAGCGACGCGCGGCATCAGGGGCCGGGCCATCACAGTTTTGTCCGCATGCCGGACGGCAAGTGGCTGATCGTCTATCACCGCTGGGATCGCCGCCCCGGCCCCGCCCCCTTCCAGGGCGAGCGACAGGTGGCGATCGACCGCGTCACCTATGCCCCGGACGGCACGATCCGCCCCATCCGCATGACCGACGCCGACGCGCCGGTGCTGGGGTCGCGATGATGCGCGCGCGCCTGTCGCTCGCCGTCCTGTGCACGCTGGCCTCCACCGGCGCCATGGCCGCCACCAGTCATAGCTGGGGCAAGCCCGGCGCGACGCGCGACGCGTTCGAGAGCGGCAGTCGCGACTGCATGCTCCAGGCCGCCCGGCGCGACGTCAGCGGCGACAAGCCGACCGAGAAATATCTGCGCGGCTTCGAGGCGTTGGAGCGCGAGAACAACATGCCGCCGATGCCAGCCATCCCCGGCGACGATCAGAACTTCGTGCGCAGCGAGCGGCAGGTGCTGCTGCGCCGCATGTATCGTCCCGACCAGCATGTCGACACGCTGCAAGGCCAATTGCAGGCGGAGGTCGACCGATGCCTGATCGCCGCCGGCTATGTCCGCTTCACGCTGACGCCAGCGCAGGAGCGGACCCTGCGGCGCCTGCGGCCGGGGTCGGAGGCGCGCAAGGCGTATCTCTACACGCTGGGCAGCGACAGCCGGATCGTCGAGGCGCAGAAGGTGATGGAGCCATAAACATCCTCCCCGATACGGGGGGGTGGCAGGGCGAAGCCCTGACGGAGGGGGGCCTCCGCAAAGAACGTCCTCAACCGCACGCCCCCACCAGCTTCGCTGGTCCCCCTCTCCTTGCAGGGAAGGAGTTGCCCCATCCTCACCACCGCTGGTCCCAACCCAGCGTGAAGGTCCGCCCCCGCCCGGCGAAGAAGGCGAAATTGTCGTCGGGCAACCGCGTGTCGCTGTTATAGTCGATATACTGCCGATCGAAGATGTTCTGCGCGCTGAGGTAGAAGCCGCCGATCCGCGTCTGATAACGGACCGAGGCGTCGGTCACCGTATAGCCGCCGAAACTGTTGCGCGGATCGGGCCGCGCCTTGCCGCGGAAATTGCGCGCGAAATACATCTGCGTCTGCACCCGCGCCGTGACCGGACCGGAAGCAAGGTCGGCCGCCACGTTCATCCGGTCGGGCGAGATGTTGGTGCCGTCCAGATCGGTGTCGACGATCCCATCGGGCGCGCGCGTATCGCTGTCATAACGGCCGATCAGATGCGCATAGCCGGTCGACAGCCGCAGCCCCTCGATCGGGAGGCGCACGCCGAGGTTGAGTTCGAGCCCCTGAATCTCCACCCGCTGCCGCTGCACTTGGAAAATGCCGTTGCCCAGTGCCAGCAGCACCTGACCGTTGTTGCTGGTCGACCAGAAATAGGTCGCGCCCGCGTCCAGCGGCCCGCGCTTCACCTCGACGCCGATCTCGCGATTGTTGGAGATGACCGGATCGATCGCGCGGAAATTGCCGAGGTCGGTGCCCGGCGTGCCGACCGCGCGGGTGATCCGGCCGATATCGGCCATGGTGAAGCCCTCGGCATAGCTGGCATAGGCGCGGATGCCCGCCACCGGCTCGACGATGACACCGCCGTTGAGCAGCAGTCGGTCGAAGCCCGGCGTGCCGCCCTTGACGCTGACGCCGCCATAGGTCGCCGGATTGCGCCCGTCATAGGTGGTGGAGGCGAGTGTGCGATAGTCCGCGATACGCACCTTCACATTCTCCCACCGCACGCCGCCGGCAAGCCGGAGGCCGCCGTCGAACAGCTTCAGATTGGCCTGTGCGAAGGGTGCCAGGCTCTGGAAATCGGCGGGCGGCACCCAGACGCGATCGGTGATGATCAGTCTCTGCTCCGACTTGTCCCACAGCGCGTCGAAACCGATCGTGGCGACCAGCGCCTCGAACCCCGGCACGGCCCGCTCGTAGCTGGCACGCGCGCCCCATTTGCGCGAGCGGTTCTCCGACTGGTCGAGCAATGTGCCGACCGGCGCGATGGCCGGGTCCTGGAAGGTCGCGATCGCGTTCGGCTCGCCGCCGAACGTGTCATAGGTGCGGTTGACGAAGACCTGCGCGACCAGATTGCCGCCCGCCACATCGCTGTCGGTATAGGATAGCGACGCCGCCTCGGCACGATTGGCCGCCGGGATGCCCGGCGGATCGCCGCGCACCGCGCTGGTTGGCAGGCCGGTGCGGCGATTGCCCGCCAGCGGCACGAACCGCCCCTCGCCATCCAGCTGGAATCGGTTGAGGATCAGGTCGAGCCGGCCCGTATCGCGAAGCTGCGCGCCCAGCCGGGCGAACAGGTCATAAGCGCGCGAATCCTGCGTCTCCCCTTGCGTCAGGTTGATACCGATGCGCCGGTCTTGCGCATCGTAGAAGACGCCGCGCCGTTCATAGGAGCCGCCGATCGTCGCATCGAAAATGCCCGCCTTGTACTGGACCAGCCCGGCGACCTTGCCGCCCAGCGAGTCCGACTCGAACCCGTCCGCCGCCGTCACCTGCGCCAGCGTACGCCCCGACCAGCCCTCGGTTCGCGGCGGGGCGACCGTCACCTGATTGACGATACCGCCGGTGCCGCCCACGCCCTGCAGCGCGTTCGATCCATAGATCAGTTCGACCCGGTCGATGAAGAAACCGTCGATGGTGAAGCCGTCCCGGCTGCCGTCGCGCAGCGGCGTCGTCTGCGGGATGCCGTTGATCGCATAGAGCGGCGAGCGACCGCGCAACGTCTCGCCCGCGCCCGACAATTTGCCGCGCGTCGGCGAGAAACTGGGCGTCAGCACCGCGACCGCATCGGTGACGCTGCCCGAAATCGCGATCTGCTGGTCGAGCGCGGCCTTGTCGATGATGTCGATGGTCAGCGGCAGGGCGTTGGGCGGCAGGATGGTGCGCGCCGCGGTGACGACCACCTCCTCCTCCGTCTTGTCCGCAGGCTCGCTGCTTTGTGCCTGCGCGACGGGCGACAATATCGCCAGCCCCAGCATCGTCCCGCTCAGCCATCCCGCGCGAGCCATGCTCCGCGATACGCCCAAACCCCGCTTCGTCATTCTACCCCCGTAACCATTGACGTTACCGACGCGGCCTACTAACGCGAGTGATTATCAATAACAAGGGCATGCCCCGTGCTTTCCACGCGGAACATCCTGTTTCAGATCCACTGGTTCCTGGGCATCACCGCCGGGCTGGTCCTGGCCGTCATGGGCGTCACCGGCGCGCTGATCAGCTTCGAGGGCGAGATTCTGGCCGCGATCAATCCGGGCGTGGTCACCGTCACGCCCGGCAAGACGCCGCCCCTGCCCACGCCCGTGCTGATCGAACGGATCACCGCGCAGGTGCCGGGCATCCGCATCGGACGGCTGATCGTCGACAGCGACCCGCAGCGTGCCGCCACCGTCACCTATTCGGTCGACAAGGGTAGGAAGGCCGGGAAGAAGGGTAAGGGCGGAGAGCGGCAGCGCCGCTTCGTCGATCCCGCCACCGGCCGGATCCTGGGTGAAGCGCGCGGCGAGGGCTTTTTCGAGACGGTCGAGAATCTCCATCGCTGGCTGGCATTGCCCGGCCATGGCAATGGCATCGGTCGGCAGCTCACCGGCTTTGCCGCACTGTCGCTGATCTTCTTCGCGCTGTCGGGCCTTTATCTACGCTGGCCGCGCCGGCCGCTCGACTGGCGCAACTGGCTGGTGCTCGACCTGCGCAAGACCGGGCGCAATCTCTACCGCGCGCTGCATGCGGTCATCGGCGGCTGGGTGCTGGTCTTCTACCTGATCAGCGCTGGCACCGGACTATGGTGGTCCTATGGCTGGTACCGCGACGGGGTCAAATATCTGTTGGGTGCCGAGCGCGCGGCGGTGCACGGGCCGAAGGGCAAGCCGGGCAAGGATGCCCCGCCCGCCGACCTTCCGCTCGCCTGGGCCAGCTTCGCCAGGGCGACCGCCGGCCGATCCTACGAGCAGGTGACCGCCACCGTCCGCGACGGCACGGTCCAGTTCCGCGCGAAGCTGCCCGGCGGCCGGCATGACCGCGTGTCCGACGAACTCAGCATCGACGGCGCGACCGGCAAGGTCGTCACCGACCAGCGCTATGCCGCACGTCCGCTGGGCCAGGACATCGTGACCAGCGTCTATGAGATCCATCGCGGCGCCTATTTCGGGCTGATCGGGCGCATCCTGATGACGCTGGCCAGCCTGACCATGCCCTTGTTCACCATCACCGGCTTCCTCCTCTATTTCGCGCGGCGGCGCCGCAAGGCAGCGCTGGGCGAGGTGCTGGCCGAGGCCCCGCCAACGACGGCGTCGACGGAAAACGCCACCACGCTGGTCGCCTATGCCAGCCAGACCGGCACCGCCGAGCGGATCGCGCGCCTGACCGCGCAGGTGCTGCCCGACGCCGCCGCCGTGCCGATCACCGAACTGGATGCCGACCGACTGGTCAAAATCCGCCAGCTGTTCGTGGTCGCCAGCACCTATGGCGAGGGCGAGCCGCCCGACAGCGCGCGCGGCTTCGCCCGAACGATGGCCGATGCGCCGCCCGCCCTGCCCGACCTGCGCTATGCCGTGCTGGCGTTGGGTGACCGCGAATATCAGGATTTCTGCGCCTTCGGCCATCAGATCGATCGCTGGCTGCATGCGGGCGGGGCCGAGCGGCTGTTCGATGCGATCGAGCTGGACGGCGACGATGCCGATGCGCAGCGGCTGTGGCAGCAGCAGCTCGCCAGCCTGGGCGGCCGCACCGATCAGCCCGACTGGGCACCCGCCCCGATGCGCGACTGGCGCCTGGTCGAGCGGCGCCTGCTCAATCCGGGCAGCAGCGGCGGACCGACCTGGCACATCGCGCTGGAACCCGCCGATGGCCATGCCGACTGGGCGGCGGGCGACATATTGGAGATCCTGCCGAAGCAGGACGAGCGCCGCGTCACCGCCTTTCTGGACGCAACCGGATTGCCCGATACGTCGGCGCTGCGCGAACGGCTGCGGACATCGATCCTGCCGGGCGATGCCGGGCCGGGCTTCGATCCCGACACGCTGCGTCCGCTGGCGCACCGCGAATATTCGATCGCCTCGCTCGGGGTCGGCGGCCGCGCCGAGTTGATCGTCCGGCTATGCGAGGCGGAGGACGGCCTGCCCGGTCTCGGGTCGGGCTGGCTGTGCGAGGGCGCACCGCTCGGTTCGATCGTTTGCGGCCGGGTCCATGCCAATCCTGCCTTCCATTCGCCCGCCGATGCCGCGACACCGATCGTGCTGATCGGCAACGGCACCGGGTTGGCGGGGCTGCTCGGCCATCTGCGCCAGCGCGCCGCGACCGGTGGCGGGCCGGCCTGGCTGTTTTGGGGCGAGCGGCACCCGGATGCGGACGATTACCATGCCGCCGAACGCCGGGCCTATGCCGAAGCGCGGGTGCTGACGGGCGGCGCGACCGCCTGGTCCCGCCTCGGCACCGGTCCGCGCTATGTGCAAGATGCCGTTGCGGAGGCGGCGGAGGCGATCCGCGATGCCGTGGCCGGGGGTGCGATCCTCTATGTTTGTGGCAGCCTGAAGGGCATGGCGGGCGATGTGCACCGCACGCTGACCGGCATATTGGGCGATGACCAGCTGGAGGAGATGGCGGCGACCGGCCGCTACCGCCGCGACATTTATTGACGGCTGGAAGCGCGATGACATCGTATCGAGGCAACGTGAGCCCCTCCCCTTCAGGGGATCGTTGCAAAAGTCGCGCGACGGTGATTCATGGTTGCAGGCGGGGGACGTTTGCGATGGATCAGGGTAGCTTGGTGGATGGTCTGGTGTCGCCGCGCTTGGGTCGCAATGTCCGGCTGGAGCGTTTGGCGCGGGAAGTGGACTGGGCTGATCTGGGTTCGCTTTTGTCGCCGCTGCGTGCCGAGCGTGGCGGGCGTCCGCCCTTTGCGGCCCTGATGATGGTCAAGGCGTTGGTGCTGCAGCG
>NZ_JBNNOB010000118.1:0-11737 GCF_050274375.1 Sphingomonas sp. NPDC019816 | reverse complement strand
CTATCGACGAAACCTGCGCCCGTGGAAGCTCCCCACCCCCGACCCCTCCCCTGAAGGGGAGGGGTGAGTACACAGCTACGCCCCTCAGGCGTCGCGCAACTTCACCCAGGTCGGCGCATGGTCGCTGGCCTTTTCGCGCCCGCGATAGCTCTTGTCGACGCCGGCATCGACCAGCCGATCGGCCGCCTGCGGGCTGAGCAGCAGATGGTCGATGCGGAACCCGGCATCGCGCTGCCACGACCCGGCCTGATAGTCCCAGAAGGTCCACACCCCGCCTTTGGGCGCGCGGGTACGCAGCGAATCGGTCCACCCCTGCGCCAGCAGCCGGCGATAGGCCTGACGGCTCTCGGGTTGCATCAGCGCATCGCTGGCCATGGCGGGCACCGAGAAGGTGTCGTCGTCATTGGGAATGACATTATAATCACCCGCGAGCACCGCCGGCACCTCCTCCGCAAGCAATTCGCGCGCCCGTGCCGCCAGCCGTTCCATCCAGCGCAGCTTGTAATCGAACTTCGGGCCTGGGCAGGGATTGCCATTGGGCAGATAGAGCGAGGCGACGACCAGGCCGTTGACCTCACATTCGAGGTAGCGACTATGCTCGTCTTCGATCTCGCCGGCGAGACCGCGCTGCCGCTCGACCGGCTGAATGCCGCGCGCCAGCACCGCAACGCCGTTCCAGCTTTTCTGGCCATGCCAGACCACGCCGTACCCCGCCGCCTCGATGTCGGCCGCCGGGAAAGTCTCGTCGCTGGTCTTCAACTCCTGAAGACAGACGATATCGGCATCCGCCTCCGCCAGATATTCGAGCAGGCGCGGGAGACGGGCCTTGATCCCGTTGATGTTGTAGGTGGTGATCTTCACGTCAGACCGCGAAGCTGGTGCCGCAGCCGCAGCCCGAGGCCGCGTTGGGATTGGTCACACGGAAGGCGGCCCCGCCCAGCGATTCGACATAATCGACCTGCGCGCCGCGAACGAGGTCCAGGCTGATGCTGTCGACGACCAGCCGGACGCCATCGGTCTCGGCGATCATGTCGTCATCGGCAGGCGTGTCAACCAGCCCGAATTTGTATTGGAATCCCGAACAGCCGCCGCCTTCGACCGAGAGACGCAGGATGGCGGGCTTGTTCTGCCGCTCGGCGATCGCCGCGACGCGGGCCGCAGCGGCCGGGGTCAGCGCGATTTCGGAAATGCTTGTGGCCATAGGGCCCAGATAGGCGCGGGCGCGGCGGGCGGCAATCCCACGCGCCGGCGCAGATCCGATCCGCGATCAGTCCTGCGCGGCGGGACCGTCGGTCGACACCGGGATCTGGTGGATGCTGTGGTCCTGCGACGCCATCAGATAGTCGCCAGTGGTCAGGAAGGGCACCGGATTGACGGCATGGCCGTCCATGCGGACCTCATAATGGAGGTGCGAGCCGGTCGAACGGCCGGTCGAGCCCATCAGCGCGATCAGCTGGCCGCGCGTCACCTTGGCACCATCGGCCACCAGCAGCTTGGACAGATGGCCGTAGCGGGTGGCGATGCCCTTGCCATGGTTGATCTCAACCAGGTTGCCATAGCCGCCCTGCCAGCCCGAATGGCTGACGATGCCGTCGGCGGTGGCGTAGATGGGGGTGCCGACCGGGCCGGGGATGTCGACGCCGGCGTGCATCGCGGCGGTGCCGCGGAAGGGGTCGGAGCGGATGCCGAAATTACTGGTGAACTGGAGCTTGTCGACCGGCTGGACCGAGGGAATGGCGATCACGCCCTTCTGAACCCCGTCCATCTTCTTCCAGCTTTGAAACAGCGTGCGGAACTGCTGGTCGGCGCGCAGGTCGGCCGAAGCCTCGGTGCTGCTGGCCGGAATGAACTCGCCACCGACGGCCGGGCCATGGTTCGGTGCCTTGGGAGCCGGTGCGGACGACGGGGCGGCCAGTGCGCCCTGCGTGCCCATGCCGATAACGGCGGCGGTGAAACAGAGGGTCCGAAGACGCGACGCAATCGATTTACCCGACATCACAAGCTGCTTCATCGAACCCCGACACCTTGCTGCCAAGCGCCCCCACAGTCGGGGTTGCCGGCTTTCGTCCATCCAATCCTGTTTCGCAGCCCCACCGCGTTACAGACGGTCAGCTTGTGCCTGTTCGGGTTCCATGTCGGCAAGAGGCGCATAGAAGTCTCGCGTCAAACCGGCTGTCGCGCGCGCCGAGTCGTTGAACGGTGGCTTAACGACGCCCCGGAAATGGCGGCGGACCAGCGTTCGCCACTGTTCGGCCGGGTCGATGTCCTGCCCGGCGGCCAGATAGCCGAACCATTTCGCGCCGAATCCGACATGGCGAATCTCGTCGGTATAGATGCGATGGAGGATGCGCGCCGACGCTTCGTCGCCCCCCGCCCTGAAGCGCGCCACCGTCTCCGGCGTCACGTCCAGCCCGCGCGCCTCCAGCACCATCGGCACCACCGCCAGCCGCGCCATGGCGTCATGCGCGGTTTCCTCCGCCGCTTCCCACAGGCCGGCATGGGCGGGCAACTCGCCATAACCCGACCCCAGCGTTCGCAGCCGCCGGTGGAGCACGGCGAAGTGCATCGCCTCATCCGCGCCGACCGAAATCCAGTCGTCGACGAACGTGCGTGGGAATTGTGCGCCGAATCGCCCGGCGGCATCGAAGGCCAGGTCGATCGCCGCGAACTCGATATGCGCCAGCGCGTGGAGGAGCGCGATCCGCCCCTTTTCCGATCCGCCGCGCCCGCGCTTCGGCATGCGATTGGGGGGCAGCAATTCGGGACGGTCGGGCCGCCCCGGCGCATCGGGCATGGCGATGTCGAAGGCGTGGTCCAACACGCCACGCCGCCAGGCACGCGCGACCGCCCGTGCCCGCCGGACCTTGGCCAGCGGATCATGCTCGCGCAGAACCTCCGCGCACGCCTGGGCGATCGTGGTCAAAGCGCGCGCGCCGCCTCCAGCACGGCCTGCGCATGGCCGGGCGCTTTCACTTTGCGCCAGCTGGTCGCCAACCGGCCTTCGCGGTCGAACAGGAAGGTCGCGCGCTCGATCCCCATATAGGTCTTGCCGTACAGCTTCTTCTCGCCCCAGACGCCGAACGCCTCGCACGCCGCGCCATCCTCGTCGCTGGCCAGCTCGACCGTCAGGTCGTATTTCGCCGCGAACTTCTGATGTTTGGCGGGGCTGTCCTTGGAAATACCGATGACCCGCACGCCGGCCGCACGGAAATCCCCGGCCAGCGCGGTGAAGTCCTGCGCCTCGCGCGTGCAGCCGCTGGTGTCGTCCTTGGGGTAGAAATAGACGACCAGCGGCCCCGCCAGATCGCCCAGCGCCAGCGCGCCACCATTCGGGGTCGTCACCGTCACCGCCGGGATCGCATCACCCTGTTCCATCGCTCACTCTCCTTGCCAGACCCGCGCCACCTCCTGCCGCGTCGCCTCCAGCGTTTCAACCACCGCATCCCAGTCGGCCACGCCCAAGGCGCGCACGATCAGCGGGCGGGTGGCCGGTGCCGGCTCCTGCCCATCGGGGATCAGCAGCCGGAAGGCGACGAGCGCACGGGTCAGCACGTCATACGCCTGTACCATGCCGGGCGACATCAGCCCCCGCTCGACCAGCCGCGCGATGGCGCGCCCCAGATCGGGGTCGAACCCGGTCCGCTCAATCAACTGGGTCCGGTGCACCGCGAACTCCAGATCGACCAGACCGCCGGGCAGCAGCTTGACGTCGAGCGGCCCCTGCGGCGGCTTGTGCCGCGCCATCTCGGCGCGCATCTCGCCGGCTTCGGTGGCGATGTCGCGGGGCGGGCGGGCACCGTTCAGCACCTCGGCGATGATCGCGGCGACCGAGGCCCGCGCCCCCTCCGATCCGAAGACCGGCCGCGCACGGGTGAGCGCCATATGCTCCCAGGTCCAGGCGTCTTCGCGTTGATAGCGCGCGAAACTCTCGATCGACACGACCAGCGGGCCTTGCGTGCCCGAGGGGCGCAACCGCGTGTCGACCGGATAGAGCGGCCCGGCCTGGGTCGGCACCGACAGCGCCGCCGTCACCCGCTGCGCCAGGCGATTATAATAAAGCGTCGCGCCGAGCGGTTTGGGGCCATCGGACTCGGCCGCGAAATCGCCGGTGAACAGATAGACCAAGTCGAGGTCTGAGGCATGGGTCAGCGCCGCGCCGCCCATCCGGCCGAGCGCCAGGATGATAAGCTCGCTGTCGGGCACCCGGCCATGCGCGGCGGTGAATTCATCGACCGTCGCCTGCGCCAACACGCCGATCGCCGCCTCCGCCACCCGCGCATAGCCGCCCGCCACCTCCAGCGGATCGGCGCGCCCCGCCACGATCTGCGCGCCCAGCGCGAAGCGGAGTTCGCCGACCACCCGGCGAACATGATCCAGCCGGTCCTGATAATCCTGCCCCGCCTCGCCGCCGCGCATCGCCCGCTCCAGAAAGCGGACCGCTGGCAAGGACTCGAAGGCGGAGGCGTCGATCAACCCGTCGAGCAATGCGGGACGCCGCGCCAGTTCGGCGGCGAGCGGTGCGGCGTGGCTGAGGATTGCGACCGTCAGATGCGCCAGCGCGGGCCGCGCCTCCAACAGGCGGAAGATGTTGATCGCACTCGTGATCCGCTCGAACAGCGAATCGAGCTTCAGCAGCGCGGCATCGGGATCAGGCGCCTCCCCCAACGCCTCGACCAACGTCGGCAGGACGGCATCCAGCGCCTCGCGCGCCGCCGCGCTGCGCAGCGCGGGGTAATCGCCGCCGCGCCAGGCCGCGATCCGCCGCGCCGCCGCCTCGATATCGCGCAGGCCCGCCGCCTCCAATCGGACGTGGAGCAGTACCGGATCATGCGGCAGGCGCGGCCGCTCATCCGCATCGAGCGCGTCATAGAGCCGACCAACCTGTTCGGTCACCGGCGCCAGCATCGCGACCAGCGCCGCGCCGTCCGCCATCCCATGCAGATGCGCGACCCGGTCCAGCCCGTCGCCCTTGGGCAGTTGGTGCGTCTGGCGATCGTCGATCATCTGCACCCGGTGCTCGATGGTGCGCAGCGTCTCATAGGCCGCGCAGAGCGCCGCCGCGTCGCCCGCATCGATCCGCCCGGCCTCGGCCAGCCGGGTCAGCGCATCGCGCGTCGCCGGCACCCGCAGCGCCGGGTCACGGCCGCCATGGATCAGCTGGTGGATCTGCGCGAAGAACTCGATCTCGCGAATGCCGCCGCGCCCGCGCTTCAGGTCATAGCCCGGCCCCAGCGCCTGGCCCTGTGCGTGATGGTCGCGGATGCGCCGGGTCAGGTCGCGAATCTCGCCGACCGCGCCGAAGTCGAGCGCACGCCGCCAGACAAAGGGCCGGATCGCATCAAGGAAGCGCTGCCCCAGCGCCATGTCCCCCGCCGCCGCGCGCGCCTTGATGAAGGCGGCGCGCTCCCAGGTCAGCGCCTGGCTCTCATAATAGGCGATCGCGCCTTCGACGGGAATCGCGATCGGCGTCGCCTCGGGCGAGGGCCGCAGCCGCAGGTCGACGCGCAGCACATAGCCCTCGCCGTCACGCGCCTGGAGCAGTTCGACCACCCGCTTGCCGATCCGCACCGCCGCATCCTCCGGCTCCTCGCGCGGGCGGCGGGGCAAGGTCAGCGGATCGAAGATCAGGATCGGATCGATGTCCGAGGAGTAGTTGAGCTCGCGACTGCCCTGCTTGCCCAGCGCGATCGCGGCGAAGCCAACCGGTTCGGCATCAGGCGTGCGCTCCAGGATCGCGGCGCGGATCGCGCGGTCGAGTGCGGCATCGGCGAAGTCGGTCAGCCGCCGCGTCACCGCCGTCAGGTCATAGACCCCCGACAAGTCCCCCAGCGCGACCGTCAACGCCAAGGCCCGCCGCTCGCGTCGCAGGGCCACGCCGGTCGGCAGCTCGGGGTCGAGCGCCGGCGGATCGGGCAGATACCCCTCCCGTGCCGCCGCCTCGATCCCCGGCTCCCGGTCGAGCAGCATCGCGAGGAAGGGCGAATGGGCGCGCGCGCGGGCGACGGCGTCGATCAGGGCGGCGGGATGCGTGGCGATCATCACCCATTCCTAATCGGCCGACGCGCGCGCGACAAAGGCTTTAGAAAGGCTTAATACCGCCGCTTCATAATTTTAGAAACTTGTCAATCCCTCACCCGTTATAGAATCATGATGAGCATCGAACACGGCAACAGCGACGTCCATATCGTCCGCGCGCCACAGCGCACGGACGATATCGGCTGCACGCTGCGTTCGGCGTTTTCACACCCGCTGCGGCTGCCCGATCATTGGGTGAAATTGCTGGCGCGACTGGATCGGCGTTCGCGGCCTTCCTGACGTCACCTTTGCCTAGGACGGGGCGGAGCAGGACCCCGAATGGGCATCCATCATCGCGATATAGTTCGCCAGGGGTGGCAACCCTACTTCCGCCCGCCGCAGATCGACCGATCCGCTATCTTCAAGCGGCTGGGCGGTGCGCTTGCCCTCGGCACACATCGCCTGTGTCCCATAACGCTGCTTGCCAGTGATCTTCAGCATGATGCGATCGTATAGATACGCGTAGTTATCCTTTGCCACTTCGCCAGTGGCTAGCAGCGGTTCCATCGCGCGCAACACGCGTAGCTGGAGCGCCGGATCGGCATCCGCATGTTGCGCCAGCAGCCAGGCCGCAGCCGCTCCGGCCTCGCCGACCTCGGACTGCTTCGGCCACCCCTTCTCGGCGATCAGCGATTTGAGCCATTCGCCATTCCGATGATCCTCCACGGCCGCGATGATCGAGATGCGCGACAGGATCACGGCACGGACATCGTCGGACACCCGAGGCGCGTCCGCCATATCGCCGCCACCCCAATCCATCGCGTAACGCAGCATCTGTTCCGCCACCGGGCGCGCCACCAGCAGATCATGCAAGTCGGACGTGCGCGACCCGCTCGACGCCTTCGCGGTGTTCACCGCCAGCAAATAGGTATCGGCGAGCGGCGCCGCCTTTTCGACCGAACGCTGGAACGCGTCGAACGTCCGCCAGTGCGTGACATCCGGTGCCGACGCGACCTGTGCACATAACGGATTACGAATGATCGTATTGTTCATCTTGGGATCGGTGATGCCCAGCGCGCGGAGTTCGGCACGCATCTCGGCCAGGTCGGACGCGTAACACGCCATGACCCATGCCTGAATCGCGGCCGCTTGCGCCTTCTCCTTAGGCGACGCGTCTGCAAACCGCCCCTTCATCCATCCGTAATCGCCCGGATCGAAGCGATCGCCCTTGATATAGGGTTTCAAAGCGTCCGGCACCGGCGGCGTTGCCGCCATCGTCAGGATGGCCGCGAGGATGAGGGTCAATATCCGCATGGCGCGATCGGACAGGATGCCGCGGCACCTGTCAACGCGCATCCGGCCATGACAAAACAGCCGCCCCGATCGATACCGGGGCGGCCGCTGGAGAAGATCAATGATGAAGGGAGACTGTTAGCGCCCGCCGCTCAGCTGGTCGACATCGCCCATAATGCTGTCCAGCGCGGTCTTGCTGCTGTCCGTTTCGTGCAAACGGCGCGACGGCAACGAACCCTCGGTCAGGATCGCCTCCAGCGCGACGCGGCCGCGCGCGACGCGGCTCTTGATCGTGCCGACCGCGACATTGCAGATTTCGGCCGCTTCCTCATAGGCGAAGCCGCCCGCGCCGACCAGAATCAGCGCCTCGCGTTGCGGCTGGGGCAGATGCATCAGTGCACGCTGCATATCGCCCAGCTCAACATGGCGATCCTGGCTGGCGGGCGCCGCCAGGATGCGGTCGGCAACCAGATCGTCCCATTCGCCCTTGAAGCGCGCGCGACGCATCTGCGACAGGTACAGATTCCGCAGAATGATGAAGGTCCAGGCGCGCATGTTCGTGCCCGCCTGGAAACGCTTGCGCGCAGCCCAAGCCTTCAGCAGCGTTTCCTGCACCAGATCGTCCGCCAGATCGCGGCTGCCCGACAGCGACCGGCCGAAGGCGCGAAGATGGGGGATCACGCGCGCCAGTTCGGACTTGAACTCGGAATCAGGCAGGGCGACGTGCTCGACGGGTGCGTCGGCCTCGGTTTCGTCCCGCGTCAGTGGCTGCGTCATGAAAATCCGATCGTCGGAGTCGACCGGACCACCGGTCGACCTGAAATGTAAGGCGGTTGGCCAGCCTTGACCAGCCGAGCCCGAGAATTATCGAAGGCCCCTCGGGTCAGCGCAGCACCAGATACGCGAAGATCGCGATCACCAAAATCAGCGAGATGGGCAGGATGTAGCGCGTCATATGCGGCGTCGATCCTGCCCGCGCGTCTTCCTTGGCGACATGAATGGGTTTCTGGGGATCAACCATGTCTGCCTCAACGCCTCCCGACCGTTTTGGGTCCGTAACCGAAATAGTTTTACGGACGCGTTTGCTTCGTCTTACTCCGCCGGCACCGTGCTCTGGTCGAAGAACAGCGCCTGACTGATCGCGGCCTTCACCGTCGAACGCTGGAACGGCTTGGTGATGAGGAAGGTCGGCTCGGGCCGCTCACCGGTCAGCAGTCGCTCGGGGAAGGCGGTGATGAAGATCACCGGGACCTCGAATTCGGCCAAGATGTCCTTGACCGCATCGATGCCCGAGCTGTCATCGGCCAGCTGGATGTCGGCGAGCACCAGGCCCGGACGATCCTCCATCGCCAGCGCGACGGCCTCGTCGCGGGTCACAGCGACACCGGTCACCTCATGGCCCAGGTCGCGCACGATCGTCTCGATATCCATCGCGATGATCGGCTCGTCCTCGATAATCAGCACACGCGCACGCGTCTGCTTCTCGATCTCGGCCAACGCCTCGGAGACGAGATTCTCGACCTCGCTCGGCTCGACGTCGATCAGATAGGCCGCGTCCTCGGGCGTAAAGCCCTCCATCGCGGTCAGCAGCAGCGCCTGGCGCGACAGCGGCGTCATCCGCGCGAGACGGGCACGCGCCACGCCCTCATTGCCATCGGCATCGACGCCATCATTGTCGAGCTCGTCATAATTGGCCGACGACCAGATGCCCTGGAACATGCGGTAGAGGCCAAGACGGGGATCGACGTCACGCGGAAACTGATCCGGGGCCGCCACGATCGCCTCCAGCGTCGCGCGAACATATTTGTCGCCGTGCACCTGGCTGCCGGTCAAGGCCCGGCCGTAGCGCCGCAAGAAGGGAAGATGGGGCGCAAGCTGCTGTCCAAGCGACATGGGTAATTATCACTCCCTGAGGTATTCGCGGAGACTCATGTGCTGGGCCCCGCCGCCGTTTTCAATGCCGTTCCCGCAAATCCCGCCTGGTGGACCGGCAACGGCCGCACCCGATGGAATTTTCGTATCGCAGCGGGAACCAACCAGATCGAATTTGGTTTCATCGCCACATCAACTATGGCTCTGACGTCTGGCCGACCGGCGGCGTCACGGTCTGCCATTGCGTCGGTTGCCCCGCTAGTGGGTCGTGCAGGGGGATATTTTGGGTTTGGGCAACAAGACGAAGAAGACGCCTTCCTCGACACCGCAAAAGGGTGTGGAGAAAGATGCCGGCTCGGCGCTTCGCCAAGCGTATCAGAAGACGGTCGCCGAAAAAATTCCAGACGAGATGCTTGACCTTCTCAGCAAGCTGGACTGACGACCGGCCGCATGGCCAGCACCCCCACATCTTCCGCTGAAATCGAAGCGACCGAGCGCGTTCGCCCCCCCTCCCCGCGATTGACGACCGGCGCGCGTCTCGTGCTGGTGCTGGGCAGTACGCTGCTGGTCCTGGCCGCGATCGCGGTGTTCGCGACGCTGCAGACGACGCGCCTGGCCGATAGCGAGGCGAGCGGCCGGTTGCGGATCGCCGCCAATGAAGACGCCCGCGCCATCGCCATCGAACTGATGGGCGACATGACCGCGCTGCGCGTCGCGGTCCGCGCTCTGGGGCAGGATCCCCTCGACACCCCAAGCTGCGCCCGCGCCCAGGGCGTCTTCGCCCAGCAATCGCTGACCGGCGCGCGCTTCCTGATCACCGACCGCAGCGGCCGGACATTGTGCGGCAACCCCCTGCCCGCCGCGCTGCCGACCCCGGTCGATGGCTCGCCAATCGGCGCGGACCTCCTGCCCGGCCGTGGCCTGGTTCTGTCGGTGTCCAGCCAGGACGGCCGGGCCCAGGCGCGCGCCTTCTTTCCGCTCGCCTTCGTCCGCGCGCTCGTCGACCAGAATAGTCATAGCATGCCGGTCGAATCGGTGCTCGAACTGGGTGGCGAAACCCTGACGATCGAGCGCATGGCCAGTCACGGTCCGCTGGAGCGGATGAAGACGATGCGCACCGAACTGGGCATCGCCGGGCTCGTCCTGCGCACCTCTGCCCCCAGTGCGCCCATCACCTCCTCGCTGATCGTCGCGCTCGCCTTGCCGCTGTTGATGTGGTTGGCGGCGGTGCTGATCGGCTGGATCGTGGTCGACCGGTTGCTGATCCGGCCGCTTCGCCAGCTGCGCGGTATCGTCGCCACCTATCGCCCCGGCAAGACGCTGGACATTTCGCAGGTCGAGGCGGCCCCCGCGCAGGAGATTCGCGATCTCGCCGATACGTTCGAGGCGATCACCCAGACCGTCGCCACGCACGAGGCCGGACTCGCCGAAGGGTTGGTGCGCCAGACCAAATTGACGCGCGAAGTCCATCACCGCGTGAAGAACAACCTTCAGGTCATCTCCAGCCTCATCAACTTCCACGCGCGCGGCGCGACCGGGCCCGAGGCGATGGCCGCCTATTCCTCGATCCAGCGGCGCGTCGATGCGCTGGCGGTGGTGCATCGCCATCACTTCGCGGAACTGGAGGATAATCGCGGGCTCAACCTGCGCACCATGATCGGGGAACTGGCCGCCAATATCCGCGCCACCGCACCCGAAGGGGCGTCGGGCATCGGCATATCGCTCGATGTCGCGCCGCTGCTCGTCAATCAGGACGTCGCGGTCGCCGTCGCCTTTCTGGTGACCGAGACGCTCGAGCTGGCGATGAACTGCGACCCGGCGGCGCAGATTCGCGTCGCCATCAAGCCGGCCGAGGACGAGGGCCGCGCCGTCGTCCGCGTCGTGTCCCGCGCGCTCGTGGAGACCGACCTGCTGCGCGAGCTGATCGGCAAACGCTATGGCCGCGTGATGGAGGGGCTGGCCCGCCAGCTGCGCGCGCCGCTGCACCACGACCCGCTGACCGGCGCCTATGAGATCGGCATCCCGGTTGTCGGGCGCGATTAAGGGCTCTGGCGAAAAAGATTCGCAATCGCGCAATTTCGCTGGAACCCATTGTCGGGCAGCGGGTTTTGATCTTCGGATAGCGAACTTATGCCCCCCCGCTCTCGCTGTCCAAGACATAGGCCTGGAAGCGTCCACCCTCCCCCCCCCCGGTGACGCTTCCAGGCCTTAATCATTTTCCCCCCATCGCCAAAGCGTCCGTAACAGGGCCGGAACGAAAGCCCCCGCCGCGCATTGGGTCGGGACGGTTTTGTCATAAGGAGACACGGAATGCGCAAGCTCATGGGTCTGGCGATCGTCGCCGGCGCGCTGCTGGTCAGCGCCTGCAACACGGTCGAAGGCGTCGGTCGCGACGTCAGCTCGGCCGGCAACACCGTCGCCAAGACGGCGGACGACGCCAAGTAAGCCCATCACCCGGCTGAACGTGCGTGAAGGCTCCGGCGGTATCCGCCGGGGCCTTTTTGCTTTTTGGTGGTCGGGGTTTCCCTTGGCCTTCGACTTCGCTCAGGCTGAACGG
>NZ_JBNNOB010000117.1:0-11768 GCF_050274375.1 Sphingomonas sp. NPDC019816 | reverse complement strand
TCACTCCGCGCTCGACTACATCAGCCCCGCGCAGTTCGAACGAACCGCGTCACGCTGAGCAAATGCCTCTCCACTTAAGCGGGGCAAGTCCACTTTGCCTTGCCGCGTAGTCGATACCACGAACTTATCGCCGCGGGCGTAGTCGATACCACGAATCTTTTCCGGCGAGCGTAGCCGATACCACGAATACTCGTGGTTTCTTAACCTTTGCATCTGCGGCACTGTGCTCGGGCGACCTTCCGTCGCATTTTCTGGAGCTATGACCGTGGCCACATAAACGAATGCCCGGCACGAAGGCCGGGCACCCTGGAACCGTAAGATGGGCAGCGTCGCCAAACGCTGACCGGTCCGCGATAGGCCTCCCATCTAGACGATCCTGACACCTGGTTCAAGGGAGCGCGATTCGCGCCACGCACGAGTTATGCCTGCTGACGGTCCCTCCATCCGAGGGGGCGAACGATGAACTATACGCAAACGGCTTTCACCGGCCGGACCGGGGCGCGGCCGATCACGGCACTGACGCGCGAGCTCACCCGGAGGATGAAGGTCGTCGACGAGAGCGCCGTCCAGATATCCAAACAAGACGCTCGCAGGGTCGTGAAGGCGCTGAAAGGCGCGATCGCGGTCAGCAACGGCGCGATCGAGACGCTAATGGATCTTGTCCAGCTCACCTGGGAGGCCGACTGGGCCGCCGACCGCCCGCTCGTCGTCTGGCCGAGCAACCAACATCTTGCGGACGAGGTCAGGAAAACCGTTGCCTGCATCAAGGCGCGGCTGCGTGAGCTGCGCGCCGCAGGCTTGATCCTCGCGCGAGATAGCGCCTCGGGACGTCGAAGCGGTTTCCGGAACCGTGACGGCGTCATCGTCGAAGCCTACGGCCTCGATCTCTCCCCCATCCGGCTGCGCTATGCCGAGCTGAAGGAAGCCGGCGATCGCCTCAACGCCCTCTATGCGCTCTTCAAGAGCGGCAAGAAGGAGATCGCGCGTGTCCGCCGGATCGTCGGACAGGCACTCGCGCAGGCCGCTGATCTGAGCCTCACCGGACCGCACTGGATGGCACTCCAGGACGCGATTGACGAGATCGCGTTTGCTGCGGCGCAGGCCAGGACTATGGGCGACCGCGAAGGCTACCAGGCCGCGCTCGACCGTCTTCCTGGCGTTGAGGATCTCGTCGGAGAGACCATCGATCGCTTCATGTTTACAGAGGAAAATAACCCGTCGGGGTCATCGGTATCACCCGACATACACATACAAACCATTCCCTCTGAAAATACCGTACATGCTAAGCGAGAATGTAGTTCTGACCCGGAGGTGAGCCTTCCCGATCAAGCGGTGCTGCCCCCCTCCCCTTCTCAGAGCAGCCTCAAGGTGCGGCCTTGCGACCTCGCGGAGATGTTCCCGACAACCTCGATGTATCTGACGGAGGCCCGACCGCGGTGGCCGGACGTCCATAACGCCGCGGCGCGGCTGCGGCATGACCTTGGCATCCGTTCCGGAACGTGGGTGGATGCAATCGATACGCTGGGCCGGGACGGCGCTGCTGTCGCGGTCATGATCACCGCGGAGAGAGAGGCGCGCAATGAGATCCGCCTTACAGCCGGGGCTTATTACGCTGGGATGGTCGCGCGGGCGAAGCGCGGCGAGCTCGACCTTCAAAAGAGCCTATGGGGTTTCAGGACCGAGCGAATGGCTGCGCATTGATGGCCAACCCCTGCCAAGCTAGCAACGAGAGGCCTCCCGCCCCTCGCCTGCTTCTTCCAATCAGGCAGGCTGTGAGGTGGCCGGAGACGCATTCAGCTCGAAGCAGTGTCCTTCTCGGCATCTTCTCGGCGACCCAGAAGGACGAACGCCGCGAGCGGTACGGCGGCAATCGTCGCCATTGCGGTGACAACGATGGGCCACGTTCACGCCTGGGCGATCCGCTGGTAGTTCGTCTGAAACGGGAGCCCCGCATCGATCCCGTCGGCCACGTAGAGCACTCACGCGTCCGGCCAGGTTGGTAACTTTGCACCCACAAGAGGGTTAAGCGATCGTCAGCATCTTGCTGCTAGGTGGTCGATATGCCCCAAGCGACACTCCAGGCCTGGCTCTCCCTCTATGCCGCCGTCGGCGTCATGGTCGCGATGTGCGCCGTCTTCGCGGTCATCAAGACCGCCTATGACTATCGCACGGGAAATAGCCGGCTCCCTACCACGACCATGCTCGACAAGGTCCTCGTCGCGCCGCGGCTGTGGGTTCGTTGGCAGCTCAACTACCTCCTGGGTGCACCGGCTATACTCGGGATCGCGATCTACTTTGCCCATTACCTCGGGTTCGGCACGCTCGTCGACGTGTAAGCCAGCAGCTGGACCCCCCTGCCCCGCCAGCCTGCCGCACTCGGCATCGCGGCGGTTTGCACGGATGCGGCTCGATAGGCACCGCTGCTCCACCCCTTGGTGATCGCCGCAACGTAATCGATCGTCTCCCTGAAGGGTGGGATCCTTCCCAAGGTTCGTACCCTGCCAGGGCCGGCGTTGTAGGCCGCCAGTGCGAGATCGACGCGCTTGAACTCGTCCAGGTGAGACCGAAGGTATCTGGCCCCTCCCCTCAGATTGGCCAGCGGATCTCGGGAGTCGAGAACACCCAGGCCGCGAGCCGTGTCGGGCATCAACTGTGTCAGGCCTACCGCGCCCTTGTTTGAGACGATCAGCGGATCGTAGCGGCTTTCCTGGGCGACGAGCGCATCGAGTAGCCCGGTAGGCACGCCAGCCTCACAGGCGACGGCGGAGATGAGAGGGAAATAACGCGCTCGGCGTGCCTCCTGCCACGGAGCCAAATCTCCTCGCGGACGGTAAGGCGTCATCGAGCAAGCGGCCGGACTGTACATGTAAGGCGCGACGACGCTCTGAGCGACCTGAGCCGCACCCGTCATCACCCTCCCCGTCTGCATCCAAAGCGGAATCGCAATCGGCGGGCTTGGAACGTCCGTGGTCGTATGTGCTTGCTCGGCCAGGGCGATGCTCCGGAAGTCATCCTGTAAGGCTTCCGGCGAAACGCCCTGCTGCTCGCTTGATGGTGGAAGTGGCTTCGGCGCCGTGCGGCCTACATCAATCACCACACCGTCAGCCAAATCACGGAATGCGACCAGTTCAGCTTGCCGCTGGGACGCGTCGGCAGGGCCGAGGGCGACGGAAGCCGCGACCAATCCTGTGACTAATCTCAGCGCGCCGGGGTGCTTCATTTGTCGAAACAGCCATCGGACGGAGGCATGGTCAACGTGGAAAAAAATTACCCTGCCCGGGAGGAGAGCGCATCGGGAACCCGACTTTGCGCTTAAACAGATTTACGACGAAGCGCATCTACTGAAATGCGGGCGACATCACTGTCGAAGTGGCTATGCTCCGCCGTCCGCGAACATAGTGACGGAGGAAGGCTCGCCAGCGAGGAATGGGTTGGACCAAACCCTGGACGCGCCGTCATGCCAGACCCGAAAGGGCACGCCGGCGAAGATGGCGAGGACGGTCGAGCCGTTTGAGAGAGGAACGGTGCGTTCGATGCGTTGCCCCCCTGCCCGGCTCTTCTTCGTCGCCGAGCCGCTTAGCTTTTCGCCAACCGTGGCTGTCCACGTCTCCCCGTTCGATCGGAACGTGATCGAGCGGATGCGTTTGCCTGTCGGCGCCGGTGCACACCCGCAGGCCAGCGCGAGCTCATTATACGCTTGCTCTTGGTCCTTGGCCGGAACGCCCGGCACGAAGAAGGTGGACCCCTGCCCTGTTGCCACTCGCTTGAACCTTTCATCGAACCGGATGCTATTCCGCGATCGGGGGAAAGGGGGATCGCGATAGCCAAGAACGCCATTCAGACAACGCATTTACGGAAAAGCGGTGATACAGAAAGACACATCGCCGGCTTTACGGCGACACGCCGACGCGCAAAGGCGGAATTACGGCGTTTCGTATTTCTGTACCAACAGATCTCGGACCTCGTCAGCGATCTTCGTTCCCCGCATCGCGCACTGTGACTTGATCGTGCGATGAAGGCTCTCCGGTATGTCGATCGTCAAACGCTTCATCTTGACGTCCGCGGCGGGCGTTTCGGCAAGCTTCTCTGCTCCGGCTCCCACCCAGGCATCGGCGCCAGCGGCGGGAGGCGCGCCAGCCGTTGGGCGTCGGCCAATCGTCACTTTCTTGGTCATGCCACAAGCTCCATTAGTTCGGCCCGTACGGCCTCGATTTCCGCTGCCGCCGCACTCTTGCCGTCGATCTCGAAAACAGCGCGCCCAGTGGCCGCTGCCTCGGCAAACACGACGCGCTGGACGATCTGCGCCGTCATGGTCGGGATCTGATATGCTGCCAAAGCCTCAACCACGTCGCGCCCAATCGCCGTTTTTGCGACTTTGCGATTTACCACAAATGTGGCCTTCAGGCTTTCCTTAAAAACGGACGCTTCGACGATAAGCTTGACCACCTCGTCCGCGGCCCAGATGTCGTAAGGCGAAGGCTGGACAGGGACCAGCACCACATCCGCCGCCATGATCGCCGATCGCGCCAGCTCGGTCACACGAGGCGGTCCGTCGATGACGACATGATCGTAGCCCTGGCCGATCTGATCCAACTCTTTGTGGATGGTCGGTCGAGGGAAGCCGACCACCGAGATCATCGGCTGCTCCTCGCGAGCCGCAGCCCAGTCGAGCGAACTGCCCTGGGGGTCGGCGTCGATCAGCAACACGCGCGAGCCGTCGCGTGCGAGGCTTGAGGCCAGGTTCACGCTCAGGGTCGTCTTTCCGACGCCGCCTTTCTGGTTGAGCAACGCAACGATCATGAGAGGGACCTTCCGTGGAAACGTGTAATCGTAAAACCTGCAAAACGTAAAGCCGTCTTATCGGCTTGCCGCTTCGTCGTCTACTCGCAAACCCTGCGATGTGCTTTTCTGTAGGAGGGAAGAGGGCGGGAGGGGGTGAAAGGAGACGGGAATGTCCCTGATCGCTCTCAGACCCACCCAGCGCGTTGTCGATATCGTGGGTGCCCTCGGCGGCACCTGGCGGGGCTATATCGCTACCTGCCGCTGCCCAGCACACCAGGACAGCGATCCCAGCCTGTCCGTGCGCCAGGGGCACGACGGCATTCTCGTCCATTGTTTTGCCGGTTGCGATCCGGGGGACGTCCTGCGCGAAATCTCCCGCCTACGACCCTCCGGAAGCCATCAGCCACCGCCCGCCCGGCACCGCCCTGGCGGGAGCAACGTCGGACGGCTCTGGGAGGAGGCCCTTCCCGCGGACGGTACGGCAGCCGCTGAGTATCTCGACGGGCGGGGCCTGCGCCTGCCACTCGACGATATCCGCTTTCATCCACGCTGCCCGTGGGGTCCAAAGCCTTCCACGCGCTTCCTGCCGGCGCTCATCGTAGCGGTCCGAGAGGGCTCCCACCTCCGTGCGATCCAACGTATCTTCCTCGACACGACGAACGGTGGTTACCTGGACAAGGTGATGCTCGGCGCTCCCGCTGCCGGTGCCTGGCAGGGGGGCAGGGCGGGGGAGACCCTCGCCATTGCCGAAGGCTTCGAGACGGCTGCGGCGTTCACCCAGATCAATTGCATACCATGCTGGGCGACGTTGGGGGCGGCCCGCCTTGATCGCATCCAGATCCCGAGCAACGTCACACGACTGATTATCGCCGAAGACAACGATCCCGAAGGACGGCGCGCGCGCAGCAAGGCCTGGCGAGCCTATCGGGAGCGTGGGCTTGCGCTCGCCCGCATGCCACCGCCGGAACAGTACGGCGACTGGGCCGACGTGCTTAGGCCGAGGAGCTGAGAAGGGGAGGGGGAGCGGGGGAACTGAGCTGCAGCACGCAGACAGTTCTGGAGACCCACCCCATGACCGACCTGTTCGATCCCAAGCATGACCGCGCAACCGCCTGCACCGACGCTGCCCGCATGCTTTTGCCGCTACTCGGCGGACAGACGAAGCTCAGCCGACGCGACCTCAACGAGGCGATGGTCCACGCCTTCGGTGGTTCGGACGCAGAGGGGCGCTGGACGCAGCGCGAGAGCTTCGAGGTGCTCGAGCATGCGCTGGCGCTCCATCTGGTGAGCGGTTCGCAGCCGCTCCAGACCGCGGCCGACCTCCCACTCGCCCTCGGCTTGCTCGATCGCCTGCCGACGCAAACGGTGCGCAGCGAGGAACAGATCGACTGGCAGCAGTTCTCGACACCTGTCGACATCGCAGCCGTGGCCGTCCTGCTCGCGGCTGCACGACCGACGGATGTCGTGCTCGAGCCCAGCGCCGGAAACGGACTGCTTGTCGCTCAACTGTCGACGATCGCCGCCCTGCAGCTCAACGAGATCGATCCGGCGCGGCGGGCGCGGCTCTCCGCCACATTTCCCCATGCCGTCGTCTTCGGTCATGACGGGGCAACGATCGGCAGTACGCTCACAGCTTTGCAGCGCCCCAGCCTCATCCTCATGAATCCGCCATTTTCGCGTTCGGTCGGTCGCGGTGCCGACGCGCTCGCCGCGGTCCGCCATCTTCAAGCCGCGCTGAAGCGGTTGCGGCCAGGCGGGCGCCTCGTTGCCATCATGCCGGACTGGTTCGCCCATTCCGCACGGATGGCCGATATCTGGACGACGACACTTGCGGGAACGGCCCTTCGCACCTCCATCCGCCTCACGAACGGCTACGGAAAGCACGGCACCGGCGTCGCGGTTCGGATCTACGTGATCGACAAGATCGTGGGCGACATCGCAGGGGTCACGATCGCTCGTCGGAACGTGGCTGAACTGGTCGACCTGCTTGTCATTCCCGATCGCGCTGCCCTGCAGGAGGACAACGCATCCTCGGCGGTCAAGCGGGGAGGGGCGGTGTCGCTCCTGCGAGCGATGAAGTCGCGCCCGGCTGCCGCGCCGCGCATCTTCCGGGCGCCGACCCGCAACGAGGTGCTACCGATCGGCTACAAGGTGCTCGACACGCCAGCGCCTATCGCCGAGCAGGTCGGGGTCTATCTGCCGTACCGGCCTAGCCGCATCGTCTTCGACGCGGCCGGCGAGCATCCGACCTCGCTGGTCGAGTCTGTGGCGATGGGCTCGATCCCGGCTCCCATCCCCTCGCACGTTCCGCACCTGCCGGAGCGCACCGTGTCGGACCGCCTCCTGTCGTCGTCGCAGCTCGAAACCGTCGTCTACGCGGGGCATGCCTGGACGCAGTTCATCCCGGGGATGTTCTCCTGCGACAAGGAAGGCGTGGGGCTCGTCCTCGACGCTGCCGGTCGGCAGTATCGGAAGGGCTTCTTCCTTGGCGATGGCACTGGGGCCGGCAAGGGGCGCCAAGTCGCTGCCATCATCCTCGACAACTGGCTCGCAGGGCGTCGCAAGGCGATCTGGGTGTCGAAGAACGAGGCGCTCCACGCAGATGCGGTTCGCGACTGGACGGCGCTAGGCGGTATGGCCGCTGACGTGCAGCCGCTGTCGCGCTGGAAGATCGATGAGCCGGTGACGATGAGCGAGGGCGTGCTGTTCGTCACCTATCCGACCCTCCGGTCGGGTCGGGGTGACGCAACGCGGCTCAATCAGATCATCGCCTGGGCGGCCGACGACTTCGACGGGGTGATCGCCTTTGACGAGGCACACGAGATGGGTGGCGTCGCCGGCGGGGAGGGTGCCATGGGCACCAAGGCGGGCTCACTCCAGGGTATCGCCGGCGTTCTCCTCCAGAACCGTCTCCCGGCCGCCCGCGTGCTGTACGCGTCTGCCACCGGTGCCTCAGAGGTCAACAACCTGGCCTATGCCGTCCGGCTCGGTCTGTGGGGACCCGAAACATCCTTCGCCGATCGCGAGGCATTCATCTCCGAGATCCGTCAAGGCGGCATCGCCGCCATGGAGCTCGTCGCCCGCGACCTCAAGGCGACTGGCCTCTACACGGCGCGCGCGCTGAGCTTCGCCGGCGTCGAGTACGACATCCTGCGACACGAACTGACCCCCGATCAGATCGACGTCTACGATCGATACGCCGATGCCTGGGGCATCATCCATCGCAACATGGAGAAGGCGCTCGAGATCACCGGCGTGGTCGACGCGATGGACGGTGCGACCAAGAATGCCGGCGCCAAGGCGGCAGCGCGCTCCCGGTTCGAGAGCTGCAAGCAGCGCTTCTTCGGCTCGCTGCTCCTCTCATGCAAGCTACCGACCGTGCTTGCGGCGGTTCGCCAGCATCTCGATGCCGGGCAATCCGTCGTCCTTCAACTGGTCAGCACCGCCGAGGCGATCCTCAACCGTCGCCTGGGTGAGCTCACTCCCGACGAGCGCGCCGAACTCGATATCGACTTGTCACCGCGCGAAGCGGTTATCGACTATCTGACGCGTGCGTTTCCCGTCCAGCAGATGCGGGACTACCGCGACGACACTGGCGAGGTGCGCTCGCGCCCGTTGATCGACGACGACGGTCACGCGGTCACCAATCCGGAGGCCGAAGCCGCGCGGGACGATCTCATCGAGCAGCTCTGCGCTCTCCCGCCGATCGCCGCGGTGCTCGATGGCGTCCTCACCTACTTCGGCCACGACGCCGTTGCCGAGGTGACGGGTCGAACCAAGCGCCTCGTCCCGGCCGCGAACGGCACCCAGAAACTCGAGACGCGATCGGGCAGATCGACCCAAGCCGACGCCGCAGCGTTCATGGCCGGCACCAAGCGCATCCTCGTATTCTCCGACGCGGGCGGAACCGGCCGGTCGTATCATGCCAGCCTCGACGCCCTGAACCAGGAGCAGCGTGTCCACCTCTTGCTCGAACCGGGCTGGCGCGCCGATCGCGCGATCCAGGGGCTCGGACGTACCCATCGCACGCATCAGGCCTGCTCCCCGCTGTTCCGCCCTGTCACCACCGACTGCAAGGGCGAACTGCGGTTCACCTCGACGATCGCGCGCCGGCTCGACAGTCTCGGTGCGCTCACCCGCGGCCAGCGCCAGACCGGTGGACAAAACCTGTTCGATCCTGCCGACAATCTCGAAAGCGAGTACGCCAAGGCCGCCCTGATCAGCTGGTATCACCTCCTCAAGAGCGGGAAGCTGAAAAGCACCAGCCTCCAGGATTTCACTCATCGCACCGGCCTCGAACTGACCGATCAGGATGGGGTCATGAAGGAGGAACTCCCGCCCATTCAGCGCTGGCTCAACCGCTTGCTAGCCCTGCCGATCGGCCTGCAGAACGTCATCTTCGACGAGTTTCTCGCGCTGGTGGAGACACGCGTTGCGGCCGCTCGGGATGCCGGCACCCTCGATGTCGGGGTCGAGACCATGCTGGTGGAAACCGCGACCGTCCTCGATGATCGCATTCTGCGAACCGACACAGTTAGCGGTGCCACCTCGCATCTGCTGACGATCGAGGTCGCTCGTCGTCGCCATCCGGTCTCGCTCGACCGAGCGCTGCGTCTCGCCGACGCCGACGACACCGCGGTCTTCGTAAAGAACGCCAAGTCGGGAAAGGTCGCCCTCAAAACCCCGGCGCGTGCCGGAATGACGGAGGACGGCATGCCCGTGCTGCGCATCGAGCTGATGCGACCCACCCGCCGCGAGTACCTAGCTGCAGACGACCTCTATGAGACCGCCTGGGAGGAGTGCGCACGCGAGACCTTCGCCAAGGCGTGGGCGGAAGAGGAGGAGCAGGCGCGCAATCACGTCGACACAGAGACGATCCGACTTGCAACCGGGCTCCTCCTGCCGATCTGGTCCGCGCTGCCCAGCACACATCTGGCGGTCAGCCGTATCGTCGACGCCGAGGGACGGTCGTGGCTTGGCCGCATCGTGTTCCCCGGCGACCTGCACCAGCTCTTCGGCAAGCTCGGGCTCTCGGAGGAGACCTCGCTCACACCCAGCGAGATCGCGCGGGCCGTTGAGAACGGCAATGTCATCCCGCTCAAGCGGCCGTTCGCCTGCGAGATCAAGCGGGCACGCGTGAACGGCCTCCCGCGGATCGAGATCGTCGGTGCGCCCGCCGGCCAGCTTGCCTGGCTCAAGTCCCTCGGCTGCTTCACCGAGGTGATCGCCTACAAGACACGCGTGTTCGTACCGGTGCCCGAGGCGACCGTGATCCTGCAGCGTGTGCTTGGCGATCGATGAGAGCGGAGCCTCTTTACCGCCAACGGCGTCCGGGATGCGCCGCCCGCGCATGAGCGCGGGCACCGGAGCGATCCGGACAAGGAAGGAAAGGGGGAGCGGGAAGGTGTCCGGTTTGGGTGCGGCGAGACGTCGCGCGGCCGGGCACCTGATGGAGATGACGATGACCCAGACCGTGCCACTCGCGAAGCTGAAGCGCTCCGAGAAGAACGTCCGTACCACCCCGCCCAGAAACATCGAGGCAATGGCCTCGAGCATCCGTGCGCGCGGCATCATGCAGAACCTGCTCGTTACCGCCGCACGGCCCAAGGGAACGTTCGAGATCATCGCCGGCGATCGGCGTTATCTCGGCGCGATGATGCTCGCCGACGCTGGCGAGATCGACGCGGCGACCTACGGCGTGCCGGTCAAGATCGTCTCCGGCGACGACGCGGACCTGCGGGAGGTGTCGCTTACCGAGAACTTCCAGCGCGAGCCGATGACCGCAGCGGAGGAATGCGTCGCATTTCAGCATTTCCTCAAATCCGACGGTGACATCGACGCCGTCGCGAACCGGTTCGGCCAGACGCGACGCTTCATCGAGGGCCGGCTGCGGCTCGCCAATCTCGCCGCACCCATCTTCGAAGCGCTGAGCGAGGGACGCATCACGCTCGAGATGGCCAAGGCTTACGGCTCCACCGAGGATCAGGCCAAGCAGGAGCGCGTCTTCCAGCAGTACGCCCATTCTTCCTACGTGAATGCCGATCAGATCCGCCGCGCGATCGTGAACGACACGATGAAGGCGAGCGACCCGATCGCGGTCCTCGTCGGCGCCGACGCCTATGTGGCTGCCGGCGGCAAGGTCGAGTGCGACCTGTTCAGCGAGGACGGCGATCGCTGGTCGGATCCGGAGCTTGCGCAGACGCTCGCGGCCGCGATCATGGAGGCCGAGGCGAAGCGCGTCGGCGAGGAGCAGGGCCTCGCCTGGGTACGGCCGATCGCGACCACCAGCCTGTACGGCGCGACCGCTGATCTGCACCGCGTCACGCTCGAGCCCGCGCCGCTCGGCGAGGATGAGGCGGCACGCTCCGACGCCATCGTCGCGCGCTGCGAGACCCTCGAGGAGCTGATGGCCGACGAGGAGATGGAGGAGACGGCGTACGCGGCTCTGGAAGAGGAGTTCGAGCGGCTCCGTGAGGAATATCAGACGCTGCACTCGCGACCGCCCGTTCTTTCTGACGAGTTGAGGGGCAAGGTGGGCACCTTCCTGACCCTCGGTCGCGACGGCAAGATGATGCTGGAGACCACCTACTTCAGCGAAACGCCGCTCCAGGGATCGGCCGGCGACGGCACGTCCGGCTCGACTCGCAGCGCTCGGGACACCTCGTCGCTTCCGCCCGAAGCGGTTGCTCCCGGTGGCAAGCCGCTGAGCGCACGCCTCCACGACGAGCTCGCGGTACAGCGTCGCGACATCCTGGCGGCATCGATCCTCGCCGACCCCGGCCTGGCCCTCGACTACATGCTGTTCGCGATGAGCGATCAGAGCCGCAGCTACAGTCGCTATGGCACCACCGTCACTGCCGGTCGGCCGCAGGATCCTCAGATGCCCAAGGAGGGGTGACTACACGAAAGTGACGTATCTGCACGCTAAGGGCGAACAAATCCGGTACGATGCCAGCAGATGCTATTCGCAGGCTTTCCTGCCCCTT
>NZ_JBNNOB010000116.1:0-11899 GCF_050274375.1 Sphingomonas sp. NPDC019816 | reverse complement strand
GGGGTGATGTTCGTGTGCACCGCGAACACGCTGAACCTGCCGCAGCCTTTGCTCGACCGCATGGAGATCATCCGGCTGGAGGGCTATACCGAGGACGAGAAGGTCGAGATTGCCGAGCGTCACCTGATCGCCAAGCAGGTCGAAACCCACGGCCTGAAGGATGGCGAGTTCACGCTGACCCAGGAGGGGCTGCGTGCCCTGATCCAGCGCTACACCCGCGAGGCGGGCGTGCGGACCTTGGAGCGTGAGATCGCGCGTCTCGCCCGCAAGGCGCTGCGCCAGATCCTGGAGGGCAAGGCGACGTCGGTGACGATTACGCCGGAGAACCTGCATGAGTTTGCGGGCGTGCAGAAGTTCCGCCACGGCCTGTCCGAGCAGGAGGATCAGATCGGCGCGGTCACCGGCCTCGCCTGGACTGAGGTGGGCGGCGAGTTGCTGACCATCGAATCGGTGACGGTGCCGGGCAAGGGCCAGGTGAAGACCACCGGCAAACTGGGTGACGTGATGAAGGAATCGGTGCAGGCCGCCTTCAGCTTCGTCCAGGCGCGCAGCCCCAGCTTCGGGATCAAGCCGTCGCTGTTCCACCGCAAGGACATCCATATCCACCTGCCCGAGGGCGCGGTGCCCAAGGATGGTCCGTCGGCGGGCATCGGCCTGGTCACCTCGATCGTGTCGACGCTGACCGGCATCGCGGTGCGCAAGGATGTGGCGATGACCGGCGAGGTCACCCTGCGCGGTCGCGTGCTGCCGATCGGGGGCCTGAAGGAGAAGCTATTGGCGGCGCTGCGTGGTGGCATCACCACCGTGCTCATCCCGCAGGAGAATGAGAAAGATCTGGCTGACATCCCCGCCAACATCCTGAACGGGCTGAAGATCGTGCCGGTCGCGCATGTCGACGAGGTGCTTCGCCTGGCGCTGGTCGGGCCGCTGGAGGCGATCGACTGGACCGATGCGGACGAACTGGCGGCGTTGCCGCCCGCGCCGATCCCGGCCGTGGGGGGCGAACGCCACCACTGACCGTCGCATTTCGGGGGGGCGCCGGTCCTGGATCGGCGGCCCCCGCGTCGTTATGTCATGCAAATGACTTGCGCTTCTGTTTACGGAATCATTCGCTTTGCATAACGACGGGATTTGACAGCGCGCGCTGCCACGTCATTATCAGTCCTTTCTTTTTGGGCGGCATCGAGTCCGTTCGATTTATCGTCGAGATCATAGGGGGTTATGGAATGAACAAGCAGGAGCTTATCGCCACCGTCGCCGACTCCTCGGGCCTCGTGCGGGGCGATGCGGTCAAGGCCGTCGACGCGGTGTTCGATGCGATCACCGCGTCGCTCAAGAAGGGGGACGAGGTTCGTCTGGTCGGATTCGGCACCTTCTCGGTATCCAAGCGCAAGGCGTCGACCGGCCGCAACCCGCGCACCGGCGAGCCGATGACGATCAAGGCCTCGTCGCAGCCCAAGTTCAAGCCGGGCAAGCTCCTGAAGGACTCGGTCAACTAATTTCGGTTTTGGGGCTGGACAGGCAGGGATGCGCCGCCTAAAGGCCCGTCTCCCGGTTACCGGGCGCGTAGCTCAGCGGTAGAGCACACCCTTCACACGGGTGGGGTCACAGGTTCAATCCCTGTCGCGCCCACCATGCAAATGGCAATGGCCGCCTGGTCGCTTCCCAATGGAAGTGGATCGGGCGGCCATTTTGCGTTTGGGCCGGGGGTGTTGCGATGGCGGCGGTGTTGGGGTGCAAGCCGCAGGCGTGGGGCGTGCACTTCGACTTCGCTCAGTGTGAACGGATGGTGGGGCGTTTTGGCGGGCATGCGATGGCCATGTCTTGGGTTTCCCTCCAACTTGTTTCCTGAGGCCCGCTCGGCGTGATCCCAGCTGCCCCGTTCCGCGTGCATCCGCCCGCCGCTCCAAGCACCCCCCCTCCGTTCAGCCTGAGCGAAGTCGAAGGCCAAGGGCCAAAGCCACCCCAAACAGCCTCGACACGATCCGCCATTCCACGTCCGGCGAACTGCGTGGGAGGCAAGTCCTTGACCGATAACCCCAATTCCCCGCCTCATTCATCCTGGGCCAAGCCAACCGCCATACCCCACGCGCCACCCCACCAACCCCGCGATGTCACGAAATCGACTCGCAACCGTCACAAAAGTTTCTCTGAAACGGCATCTTGGCGTCATCTGTCACGCCTAACGCCCGGCTCGGGATCGGCCAGGGGGAACAGGCTCGAGTCGATCGCCGGGCGGACCCTCGCCCGCACAGCAACGATAAGATCGGGAGTTTTTCGGCGATGGCGAGCATCAAGCGCTTCGGCCTCATTCTCATGACCAGCTCGGCCTGCGCGGCACTCGCCGCCTGCGGCGGTGCGGACAGCGTGGCCTCGCCCGGTGCGGGCAGTGTGGTGATCGTGCAGCCGGCGCCGACGCCGACCCCGTCGCCCACCCCGGCGCCGACCGCCGCCATCACCGCCGCGCAGTTCGCCGCCGCGACCACGGTCAATGGCGTGACGATCACCGCCGACGAGCAGCTCGCGATCGTCAACGCGGGCAGCAACAACAACGTCAACGGCACCGGGGCTGCGCTGAACGGCATCTATCCGACCAGCAGCACCTCGCTGACCACCGCGTCCGATCCCTCGACGCTGAACAGCTTCTTTACCTCGACCAACTATGTCGGCGCGCTGAACGGTCCGTCGGACACCGCCTTCCAGGGCTGGACCTGCAACTCGACATCGGCCGAATTCGGCGGTTCGGGCGCGCGCTGCACCGCGGTGCCCTCGATCGGCACCTATTCGGCGTCGACCTCGACCTGCCCGACCGGCACCACGGATGACGGCACCAACAGCTCGTCCTCGCCGACGCTGCGTTTCTGCCGCCTGCCGCAGAACATCACCAGCGACCTGACGCTGCCCAAGATCGCCGGCGTCGTCTATCGCCTGCGCGGCCAGACCGAAGTCGGTACTGATCTGGGCTCGACCGGTGGCACCGGTGCGACCCTGACCATCGCGCCGGGCGTGGTGATCGCGGCCGACTCGACCGAGGCGACCAACGACCTGCTGCTCGTCAATCGCGGCTCGAAGATTTCGGCCGTGGGCACGCGCGACGCGCCGATCGTCTTCACCTCGCAGCAGAATTTGGTGAACAACGGCGTGTCCGACGCGACCCAGGGCCAGTGGGGCGGCATCATCCTGCTCGGCCGTGCGCCGACCGCCGTCTGCGCCACCGGCACCGGCCCGAACAATGCCGCCGGTACCTCGACCACCTGCCAGCTGGCGATCGAGGGCGTGACCGGCCGCTTCTATGGCGGCGCGAACCAGGCCGACTCGTCGGGCCAGATGTCCTATGTCCAGATCCGCTATTCGGGCATCGCCATCTCGGACGGCAACGAACTGCAGGGCCTCACGCTGGGCGGTACCGGTTCGGGTACCGTTCTGGATCATATCCAGAGCCACAACTCGGCCGATGACGGCATCGAGATCTTCGGCGGCACCTCGAACCTGAAGTATATCGCGATCACCGGCGCGGACGATGACGGCTTCGACATCGACAATGGTTATCGCGGCTTCATGCAGTTCATGATCGCGGCGCAGCGTACGCTGGGCGCGACGGCGGACAGCTTCTCGACCGAGATCGACTCGAACAATGCCGAGGATCTGCTGCCGCGCACCTTCGGCCGCTATGCCAACTTCACCTTCGTCCAGACCGCGAACGCGCCCGCCGCGATCCGCCTGCGCGGTGGTGCGGACATGACCTTCATCAACGGCATCGTGAAGTCGACCCAATCGGGCGTCGCCTGCGTCAACCTGATCGCGGGTGCCGGCTCGGGCGCCGATCGCACCACGATCCGCGCCGCCAATGCCGACCTGCAGGATCAGGGCCCGCCGGTCTTCACCTCGGTCTATTTCAGCTGCAACGGCCGCTAAGGCCCGGCTGAACCATGCGCTTGGGTCTTCTCCGGGCGCTCTCGGCAAGCCGGGGTGGCGGATCATCGCCGCCCCGGCTTTCCCCCATGAAAATCTGATTGGATGACCCGGCCATGCAGCGACGCCTCGCTTATGCCTCCCTCCTGCTCCTGACCTCGCAACTCGTCGCGCCGGCGCTGCTCGCGCAGACGACGGGCGGCGCCACCCCTGCGCCCGCGCAGACCAGCACCACCGCCACCAGCCCCGACGGGCGGGCGACCCCGCAGAGCCAGACCCCGACCGGCCAGGACGGCCAGTCGATGGAAGAGCCGGTCGAAATCTCGGCTCCCGGTGTCGACGCCTCGGCCAGCAGCGAAATCGTCGTGGTCGGCCGCAACATCCCCAACACGATCCGCGCCACGCCGCAGATCGTCTCGGTCCTGTCGGCCGCCGACATCGCGCGCACGGGCGAAGGCGACATCGCCGGCGCGCTGACCCGCGTCACCGGCCTGTCGGTCGTCGGCGGCGGCTTCGTCTATGTCCGGGGTCTGGGTGACCGCTATTCCTCGTCGCTGCTCAACGGCTCGCCGCTGCCCAGCCCCGAACCGCTGCGCCGCTCGGTTCCACTGGACATCTTCCCGACCACCATCGTCGGCTCGGCGCTGGTCCAGAAGACCTATTCGGTCAATTATCCGGGCGAGTTCGGCGGCGGCGTCATCAACCTGACGACCAAGGCGATCCCGGCCAAGAACTTCATCTCGGGCGGCGTCACGCTGGCAGCGGACGATGCCACGACCAGCGAACTGGGCTATACCTATCGCGGCGGCGATGCCGACTGGCTGGGCTTCGACGACGGGACGCGCGGCGTGCCGCAGTTCGTGCGCGATATCCAGGCGGGTCGCGGTTCGGGCCTGATCCCGGCGGCGCAGGTCGCGCAGCTCTCCAACGCCTCGACCACGCTGCTCCAGCGCAACAACCAGCTGCCGGCCAACTGGTCGGGCGAGCTGTCGGGCGGTTCGGTGTTCGACATCGGCAGCGACCGTCTGGGCGTGATCTCGTCGCTCAGCCTGTCCAATACCTTCCGCACCCGCTCGGCGATCCAGCAGGATTCGGTGTCGCCCGACGGGACGCTGCGCAACGATTTCCGCACGCTGCTGACCGACAACCGCATCGTCGCCAACGCGCTGGTCGGCCTGGGCTATGAGTTCGGCAACAACACCATCCGCTGGACCAACGTCTATATCCACGACACGCTCAAGCAGGGTCGCGGCTCGGCAGCCGAGCTGTACAACAATCCCAGCGGCCTGCGCTTCCAGCAGAACACCAACTGGTTCGAGCGCCAGCTGATCGAAAGCCAGCTGGTCGGCGAGTTCAAGCTGACCGATGCCCTGAAGTTCGACGCACGCGGCGCCTTCGCCAACTCCAAGCGCAACGCGCCCTATGAGCGGCAGTTCGACTATCTCTGCTCGAGCCGCACGACGACGGGCCTGCCGATCAGCTATGACGGTGCCAATGGCGCGGGCGGCTTCCAGTGCAACGGCGCTTTCCAGGTGACGCAGCGCTTCACGCCGTTCGCCTCGATCATCTTCTCGGAACTCAACGAGAATCTTTGGACCGGTCAGGCCGACCTTTCCTACAAGATCGACAGCGACCGTCCGATCACGTTGAGCACCGGTTATTTCTATCAGGGCACGGACCGCTATTCGAGCCGTATCCAGCTGAACTACCAGACCAGCGACGGTGCGGGCACCGCGCCGGGCTTCCCGTACAATCTGTACCGGCCCGACTATCTCTTGAGCCCGGACGTCATCAACAACGCCTGCCCGCTGCGCGCCGATCCGAAGTGCACGCTGCAGCTGCAATTCTCGACCCAGGCCGGCGCCTATGCCTATGACGCCAAGCTGGACGTCCATGCCGGCTATGCCCAGGCCGAGGCCGAGGTCGCCGATGGCCTGCGCGCGGTGGCGGGCGTCCGCTACGAAACCGCGGTCGAGACGGTGACTCCGGTGCAGAGCGCCACGACGCGACTGAAGAATGATTACTTCCTGCCGGCGGGCACGCTGACCTGGAACTTCGCGGCGGACATGCAGCTGCGCGCGAGTGGGGCCAAGACGATCTCGCGGCCGCAATTCCGCGAACTCGCGCCGCAGCAGTTCCGCGATCCCGACTCGGACCGCCTGTTCTTCGGCAACCCGAACCTGCGCGACAGCGAGCTGTGGAACCTGGAGGCGCGCTACGAATGGTTCTATGCGCGCGACCAGCGCTTCACGTTGGCGGGCTTCTACAAGCGGATCAAGAACCCGATCGAGCAGGTCGGCTTCTACACCGGCGCGGATGATCGGTTGCAGACGGGCTTCACCTATCTGCCCTCGGCTATCCTGTACGGTGCCGAAGTCGAGTTGCAGAAGTACGTGCCGCTATCGGGCCTGGGCGGCGACTTCTTCGCGACCCGCCGCCTGGTCGCGATCGCCAACTACACCTACACCAAGTCGAAGATTAACGCGGATTCGACCTGCGTACCCAACCCGGCCTCGGCGGCGGGTTCGCCGGGCCTGCGTGGCTGCGCCTCGGGCTTCGGCCCCGCGCAGTTGCTGTTCCGCGACGGCGCGTCGCTGACCGGCCAGTCGGACCATCTGGTCAATCTGCAACTCGGCGTCGAGGACACCGCCGCGCTGTCGCAGATCACGCTGCTGTTCAACTATGCCAGCAACCGCGTGACCAATCGCGGCCCTTCGAACCTGTCGGGTGACGGCTTTCAGCCGGACATCATCGAGGTGCCGGGCATCCGCCTCGACCTCGTCGCGCGCCAGGGCTTCGAGCTGGCCGGCGGCAAGTTCGAGCTGAAGGCCGAAGCGCGCAACCTGACCCGCACACGCTACAACGAGCGTCAAGACTTCGGGAATGGCCGGTTCGTCTATCTGAACCGGTATAATCTGGGCCGCGTCTTCTCGCTGGGGATCAGCACGACCTTCTGATCGCGGAAGGTTCGTCGGCAAGGGGCCGTCGTCCGGGTGATCCGGGCGGCGGCCTTTTGTTTTGGGGCGGAGGTGGGGGCGTGCACTTCGACTTCGCTCAGTGCGAACGGAGATGGGAATCCGTGCGAACGGGGGGAGTGGGGCTGTCCCGCACCCCGTTCAGCCTGAGCGTAGTCGAAGGCCAAGGGATTCCACCCGCCAAGCCACCCGCACCGGAGCGTGCACTTCGACTTCGTTCAGTGCGAACGGGGGTGGGAATCCGTGCAAGCGGGGTTGGGAGTGGGGCGTCCCGCACCCCGTTCAGCCTGAGCGTAGTCGAAGGCCATGGGATTCCGCTCGCCAAGCCACCCGCGCCGGGTCGCGCACGTCGGCTGCGTCAGCGCGAACGAGGTGGGAAGTCGTGTTAACGGCCGCTCACCCCCGCCAGGGCAGTTCCCGATACCATTTGGTGATCACATATTTGACGCCCGCCCGGACCTTCATCGCCTGGTGCAGCGTGGCGGGGTTGAGTGAGCCGTCCGCGCGGCGGTTGCTCCAGGCGACCATCTTGCCGGGTTCGGGCTGGATCATCTTGTCCGCCGCCTTGAACCGGGTCGCGCCGCCGGCCTCGGGTGTGTTGAGGTAAAGCATGACCGTCCAGGTGCGATTACCCGACAGCCCGCAATAGCGATGATAGTCGGCGCCGTTCAGGTCGAAATAGTCGGTGTGCGGTTTGAATTCCTGACCCACCGCATAACGCTGTCCCTGGATCGGCTCGCCATGCGCGGCCGACAGCCCGGTCAGCATCGCGATATGCCGTTCGGTTTCGATCACCGCCGGATCGTCGACGGGCAGGTCGCCGGTCTCGCTGGTACGAAAGGCATGGTCGCCATTGGGGTCCGCGATGGTCGAGGGGCGGCGTACCGCATCGATTCGGGTCATCAGTTCGGCGCAGAGTTCGGGTGGCAGCACGCCGCGTTTGACGAACAGCGTCAGTTTGGGACTGGGTAGGCGCTGGACACCTAGCGTCGCCGTCAGCCGCGCCACAATCGGTTCGGAATCAAGGCCATTGCCCAGATCGGGGCACCTGTCGGACGGGGCGTTCATCGCATCGCTCATGGGAAACCCATATGACAAACATGTTTCGGGGCTTTGACGCAAACATGTAACATGCCATGCCTAGTGCGAAAAAAGCGGATGGGGTCAGGTTTCATGCGGTTGAAGTTCGACGCGCGTGGGCGCCGATGGTTGCGGCGCCTGCCCGTCGTGAATGTCTATTCGGTGGCGGAGCTGGCACTGATGGCGGTTCTCGCCATTCAGGGCGCGCGGCTGCTATGGGTGCTGGCGACGCCGGTATCGCCGCTGGGTGAGTGGCGTCCGGCGGCGCCGGTCATCGCCGGATCGACCGCCGCGATCCTCGACGGCTTCGATCCTTTTTTCCGTTTGCAGGGGCAGCAGGCCGCAACAGCCACCGTCACCAATCTGCAGTTGACCCTGTTCGGCACGCGTATCGACGAGGCGTCGGGGCGCGGATCGGCGATCGTCGCGGGGCCGGACGGCGTCCAGCGCTCGGTTTCGGTCGGTGGCGAGATCCAGCCCGGCGTCACGCTGAAGGCGGTCGCGTTCGACCATATCACCATCGATCGCGGCGGCGCGACGGAGGACCTGTATCTCGACCAGTCCGATGCGCCGCCGGCGGCCGGTACCGCCCCCGGCATGGCGCCCGTTCCCGCCGCGCCGGCCCCATCGGGGCAGGGCGTGGCGCTCGCCCAATTGCGTCAGGACATCGGCTTCATCCCGCGTCTTGAGGGCGGCCGCGTCTCGGGGCTGGTCGTCCGGCCGATCGGATCGGGCGCGGCGTTCCGTGCGGCGGGCCTGCGCGAAGGCGATGTCGTCACCGCGCTGGGCGGCAGGCCGGTAATCGGCCCCGGTGACATCGACCGTCTGGCGATCGACTTCGCGCAAGGCGGCTCTCTTTCCATCACGGTCGAGCGGGGCGATCAGACGCTGCCGCTGTCCCTTCAGATTGCAGCATCCAAGCCATGAAAAAGCTCGTTCTCGGTTCGGTTCTGGCCCTGGCGCTCGCCGTGGGCGCGCAGGCGCAGACCATGCTCAACGTCCGTGATGCCGACATCCGCGCCTTCATCGCCGATGCCGCCAAGGTGACGGGCCGCACCTTCATCATCGACAGCCGGGTCAACGGCAAGGTGACGGTGGTGACCGACCGGCCGCTGTCGCGGTCCGAATATTTCGAGATCTTCCTGTCGACGCTGCGCTCCAACGGCCTGGTCGCGGTGCCCACCTCGGGCGGCGCGTTCCGGGTTCAGCCGATCGACAACGCCGCCTCGCAGCCCAGCCGCATCGGCGCCGGCGGCGCGAACCGCAATTCCTACGTCACCGAGATCATCCGCCTGCGCGCGATCGACGCGAACAGCGCGCTGGAAACGGTGC
Organism: Sphingomonas sp. NPDC019816; assembly: GCF_050274375.1. Taxonomy (NCBI): domain Bacteria; kingdom Pseudomonadati; phylum Pseudomonadota; class Alphaproteobacteria; order Sphingomonadales; family Sphingomonadaceae; genus Sphingomonas; species Sphingomonas sp. NPDC019816. The sequence continues at coordinate 2,600 of NZ_JBNNOB010000116.1, read as the reverse complement.
GTCCGCTGGTCAGCGCGCAGGGATCGGTCACCGCCAATCGCGCCGGAAACAGCCTGGTCGTGGTCGATTTCGCCGACAATATCCGCCGCGTCCGCGAGGTCGTCCGCCGGATCGACGCCGACAACGCCTCGACCCGCGTCATCGCGCTGCGCAATGCCGGCGCGCGCGAGATCGCGACCGCGCTCCAGACGCTGGCGGGCGGCGGCGGCGGTGGCCAGAGTGGCGGTGGGCCGCAGGGCTCGACCGGCGTGTCGGTCGTGGCGATCGACAGCTCCAACTCGATCGCGCTGCGCGGCGATCCGTCTAGCGTGGCGCGCTTCGCCCAGATCGCAATTGACCTGGATAACAAGGCCAAGAGCGGCACCGAAATCCGCGTCGTCTTCCTGCAAAATGCCGATGCCGAGCAGCTTCTGCCCGTGCTCCAGCAGCTGGTCGGCCAACAGCCCGATCCAGTGCAGGAAACGACCCTATCGCGCGGCAGCTTCACCCAGACCAACAGCCAGGCCGGCTCGGCGGCGGGCACCTCGATCGCGCAGCGTATCCAGCCGGTCGCCCAGCCCCAGGCGCAGAGCGCCCCCGGGGCCGGCGGGCAGAATGGCCAGCAGCCCGCGATCAGCACGCAAGGCGGGCGGACGGCGGCGGTCGTCACCCGCTTCACCGGCGCCAATGCCATCGTCATCGCCGGCCCCGCCGACATCCAGCGTCAGATCGGCGAGGTCATCCGCCAACTCGACGTGCGCCGCGAGCAGGTGCTGATCGAGGCGATCGTCGCCGAGGTGTCGGACCAGACCGCGCGGCGGCTGGGCGCGCAGTTCCTGCTCGGCAGCCTGTCGGGCGGGGCGTTCGCGGCCTCGACCTATGGCAATACCGCGCCCAACATCCTGCAGATCGCGGGCGCGGTGGGCGCGCAGACGCTGGGCGGCAACCGCACCGTCGTCGTCGCCCCCGATGGCACGCGCACCGAGACCAACGTCCCCAACGCCTCGTTCAACCAGCTGACCCAGTCGGCGGTACAGTCGATCCTGGGCACGACCGGTGGCTTTGCCGGCTGGGGCGGGCAGATCGGCGACACGGTGTTCGGCGCGATCATCAACGCGGTGAAGAGCGACACGACCTCGAACCTGCTCCAGGTGCCGCACATCATCACGCTGGACAATCAGCAGGCGCACAGCCTGGTGGGCCAGGAAATCCCGGTGACGACCGGCCAGGCGCTGTCGAACAATTTCGACAATGCCTTCCGCACCGTGCAGCGCCAGAATGTTGGCATCCAGCTCGACGTCAAACCGCAGGTCAATGCCGGCGGATCGCTGAAGCTCTATGTCCGCCTCGAAGTCAGCTCGATCGCCGGACCGGTGTCGAGCAACAATAGCGAGCTGATCCTCAACAAGCGCGCCTTCGAGAATGTCTTCACCCCCGATGACGGCCAGATCACGGTCATCGGCGGCCTGCTCGACGACAATGAGCGGCGCACGATCGAGAAGATTCCGTTGCTCGGCGACATTCCCGGCCTAGGCGCGCTGTTCCGGTCCAAGGCGCGCAGCCGGTCGAAGACGAACCTGATGGTCTTCATCCGCCCGACGATCCTGCGCACGCCCGAGGACAGCCGCCGCGTCACCGAACAGCGTTATGGCTATCTCCGCCAGTTGCAGGGCTATGCCCAGCCCGGCGTCGAACCTTCGATCGACGAGCTGGTCCGCGATTATATGAACGCCGCGCCGCCGATCCCGCACGCGCCGATGCCCGGCAATATCGAGGACCCGCGCATCGCCGTCCCCGTCGCCAAGTCGGTAGAACCGATCAAGCGCCGTGACTGACGCAAGCGAACCCCTCCCCACGGGGGACACCGTCCCCCTGCCGCTGGGCACGCCCCTCCCGCAGGCGGGAGGGGATGGGGGAGGGCACCTCGCTCTCCCGCTCCCCGCCGCCGATGACGTCCCCGAAACGCTGGAACTGGTCGCCCCCCTGACCATCCCCTACGGCTTCGCCCGCAAATTCGGCACAGTCGTCCAGACCGCTGACCCACTGACCGTGGCGCTTCGCGAAGGCGCAGACCCGCGCGCGCTGATCGAGCTGCGCCGTCATATCGGCCGCCCCTTCGCCATTGCGCGCGTGGAAGGCCCCGCCTTCGACCGCCTCCTGTCCGACGCCTATGCGATGGACGGACAGGCGACCGCGATCGCGGCGGTCGGCATGGGCGACGAACTCGACATGCTGGCCGACGGTATCCCGACCGCCGAGGATCTGCTCGACACCGCCGACGACGCGCCCGCCATCCGCCTCATCAACGGCATCATCGCCGATGCCGCGCGCAACGGCGTGTCGGACATCCATATCGAGCCGTACGAGACCGGCCTCGTCGTGCGCATGCGCATCGACGGCGTGCTGCGCGAGACGTTGCGCATGCCGCCGCATGTCGCCCCCGTCGTGGTCAGCCGGATCAAGGTCATGGCCCGGCTCGACATCGCCGAGCGGCGGGTGCCGCAGGACGGGCGCATGGCGCTGACGCTGGGTGGCAAGCTGCTCGACGTGCGTGTCTCGACGCTGCCCAGCCGGGCGGGCGAGCGGTTCGTGCTGCGTATCCTCGACAAGGAGAATGCCGG
>NZ_JBNNOB010000115.1:0-12167 GCF_050274375.1 Sphingomonas sp. NPDC019816 | reverse complement strand
GCCGCCGATTGCCGCCTGGATCGGGATCTTGAACAGGTGGCGTGGGATGCGCTCCTTCAGCCGCTCGCCCATGCCGCGCCCGCGTGTCTCGGCGGTGCCACGGTGGACGATCATCGACAGCGCATCGACCGGCTCTTCGTTGACCAGGATCGACATCTTGACGAGGTCGCCCTCGCGATAGCCGATCTGGTGATAATCGAAGCTGGCATAGCCCTTCGACAGCGACTTCAGCCGGTCGTAGAAATCGAACACGACCTCGTTGAGCGGCAGTTCATAGGTCGCCTGCGCACGACCGCCGACATAGGTCAGGTTCTTCTGGATACCGCGTCGGTCCTGGCATAGCTTCAGGATCGAGCCGAGATACTCGTCGGGGACATAGATGGTCGCCTCGATCCACGGCTCGCTGATCGACGCGATCTTGTTGGGATCGGGCATGTCGGCCGGGTTGTGCAGGTCGATCTGCCCGCCGTCATGGCTCAGCTCGATCTGGTACACCACCGACGGCGCGGTGGTGATGAGGTCCAGGTCATATTCGCGGGTCAGACGCTCCTGGATGATCTCCAGATGCAGCAGCCCCAGGAAGCCGCAGCGGAAACCGAAGCCCAATGCGGCGGAAGTTTCCATCTCGAAGCTGAACGAGGCGTCGTTCAGGCGCAGCTTGCTGATCGACTCGCGCAGCTTTTCGAAGTCGTTGGCGTCGACCGGGAACAGGCCGCAGAACACGACCGGCTGGACTTCCTTGAAGCCCGGCAGCGCCTCGGTCGTCGGCTTCTTGGCGTCGGTCAGCGTGTCGCCGACGCGCGCCTGCGCCACGTCCTTGATTTGTGCGGTGATGAAGCCGATCTCGCCGACGCCCAGCTCGGTCAACTGCTCGATCTTGGGGCGGAAACAGCCGACGCGGTCGATCAGGTGGGTGGTGCCCGCCTGCATGAACTTGATCTGCTGACCCTTTTTCAGGGTGCCTTCCATCACGCGCACCAGGATGACGACGCCCAGATAGGGGTCGTACCAGCTGTCGACCAGCATCGCCTTGAGCGGTGCGGTCGCGTCGCCCTTGGGCGCGGGGATGTTCTTGACGATCGCTTCCAGGATGTCGCCGATGCCGATGCCCGACTTGGCGCTGGCCAGCACCGCGCCCGAGGCGTCGATGCCGATCACATCCTCGATCTCGGCGCGGACCTTTTCGGGTTCGGCGGCGGGTAGGTCGATCTTGTTGATGACGGGCACGATCTCATGGTCATGCTCGATCGACTGATAGACGTTCGCCAGCGTCTGCGCCTCGACGCCCTGCGCCGCATCGACGACGAGGAGCGCGCCTTCGCACGCCGCCAGCGACCGGCTAACCTCATAGGCGAAGTCGACATGGCCCGGCGTGTCCATCAGGTTCAGCGTATAGGTCTCGCCGTCCTGCGCCTTGTACGCCAGGCGCACGGTCTGCGCCTTGATGGTGATGCCGCGTTCCTTCTCGATCTCCATATTATCGAGAACCTGTTCGCTCATCTCGCGATCGGTCAGGCCGCCGGTGAACTGGATAAGGCGATCGGCGAGCGTCGACTTGCCATGGTCGATATGCGCGATGATGGAGAAGTTGCGGATCTTGTCGAGCGGCGTGGACACGGGGGGAATGGTTTCCTGAAAAGCTTTAGCTGACGCCGTTAGCAAAGATGCGCGCGGATGCCAAAGCTATCGATCGCGGCCAGCGCATTTGCATAGCGGCGCTCGCCCCGCCCCTCGACCAGTGCATAGCGCACCCCGCGCCGGTCCAACTCGGCCCGCGACAGGTCGAAGAAGCGCTGCCGCTCAGCCAGCGTGCCGAACAGGCGCGTGCCATCCTCCACCCAGGGCAGGTCGGGCGCGAACAGGAGATAGACGTCGGACAGCCGGTTCCAGCCGGCGAACCACGGGTCGCGCGCACCGAACAGCATATCGGCCCACACGGCGGTCATCAGCGGATCGGTGTCGGTCACGACCGGCCAGGGCCCCTGCGCCAGCGCCTCGGCCAGCATCGCGTCATGCCCCTGCCCGATCGCCACCAGATCGGCCACGGTGAAGTCGGTGCCATGCGCCTCGGCATAGTCGCGGCCATATTCGGGCAGATAGCGCCCGCCGAGCGCTGCGGCGAGACGTGGGCCGATGGTCGATTTGCCGGTGCTCTCCGGGCCATGCAGACATATGCTCGTCATGCCCGTACCCGCCATTCGCGATAGCCCCACACCGACAATCCCAGAAAGATGACATAAAGAATGGCGGTCAGCGTCAGGCCCTTTACCGCGTAAAGCGCGATGGAGGACAGATCGACCGCGATCCAGAGCAGCCAGTTCTCCAGCCGACGCCTCGCCAGCAGGATTTGCGCCGCGACGCTGGCTACCGCATTGACGGCGTCCCAATAGGGCATGGCGGCATCGGTCCAGCGCGCCATCGCCCCGCCCCACAATAAAGATGCGACCGCGATCCCGACCAGCCATATGCCTTGCGCGACAGGCGTCAGCGTGCCGACCGCGACCTCCCCTTCGCGCGCCAGACTCCGCCGCCAGACGACCCAGCCGTAAAGGTTGATGACGAAGAAGAATACTTGCAGCGCCGCGTCGCTGTACAGCCGCTCCCGCCAGAACAGCAGGCCGTAAAGCGACACCATCACCAGCGCGACCGGATAATTCCACAGGCTGCGTCGCACGACGAGCGTGACGTTCGCGATACCCAGAACGAAGGCGATGGTTTCAAGCCAGGTCATGCCACCGGAGCACATTCGGTCGCCGTGAGGGCGCTTCGCTATCGATGGGCTGGGCCGCGTGCTTCGCGGCGAAATGGTCGGGGAGAGAGGATTCGAACCTCCGGCCCCTGCCTCCCGAAGGCAGTGCTCTACCAGGCTGAGCTACTCCCCGACTAGAGAGTATGGACCGGTTGTCAGAGCCTTTCGGGAAGGCCGATCCATGCTGGAGGCGCGCCAATAGCCAGCGGCCGCACACCACGCAAGCGGTTTTTCACCCGAAACGAAAATTCTTACACCGCACGGCCCAGCCGCCCCGCCAGATCGACGATATATTGCCAGGCGACGCGGCCCGAACGGCTGCCCCGCCGGGTCGCCCAATTGACCGCCTCGGCCCCGTCGAACGGCAGGTCGTGGCGATCGGTATAGGCACGGACGATGGCGAGATAGCCGTCCTGATCGAGCGCATGGAAGCCCAGGCTGAGACCGAAGCGGTCGGCCAGCGCCAGCTGGTCGTCGACCACGTCACGCGGATTGATCGCGCTGTCCTGTTCACTGAGATCGCGGGGCAGCAGATGGCGGCGATTGGCGGTGACCAGCAGGCGGACGTGCGCCGGCCGCGCCTCCGCCCCGCCATCGAGCAGCGAGCGCAGACGTCGTGCCTCTCCGGCTTCGTCGAAACCCAGATCGTCGATGAACAGGACGAAGGCGCGGTCGACCTCTTCCAGCATCGCGAACAGCGCGGGCAGGCTGTCGAGCGTGTCGACCGATACCAATGCCAGCCGGCCGGGACGGGTCGCCTGAACCGCCGCGACCGAGGCCTTGACCAGCGCCGACTTGCCCGTGCCTCGCGCGCCCCAGAGCAGCACGTCCTGCGCGGCATGACCATCGGCCAGCCGTTCCAGATTGGTGACCAGCGCCTCGCGCTGGCGATCCAGTCCCTGCAACATCGCCAGCGGCAATGGTGCGAAGCCCCGCGCCGGCTGCAAACCCTCTCCGCGCCACAGATAGGCGGGATGCGCCAGCGGATCAGCCGAAACCGTTGCTTGGGGCGCGAGACGTTCGAGGGCGGCGGCGATCCGCTCCAGCGCGGCGGTGGGAAGCTCGGTCATGCCGCGCGTCTTAGGCGGCCGGCACCCCGCTGCAAAGATGGCGGCTTACAGTGCGTCGCGGTGGGCGATCACGACGGGGTTGCCGGGCGACAGCGACAATGCCTTGTCGAATAGCTGCCGTGCGCCCTCGGTCTCGCCCGCCGCCGCCAGCGCGACGCCATAGGCATCGGCGACGCTCGCATTCATCGGAGCCAACCGATATGCCGCTTCGCCATAACGGCGTGCCACCACCCCATCGCCCGATCCTGCATAGGCAAGCGCCAGATCGCGCAGCAATGCCACGTCGCGCGGCCCTAGCTGGGTGCGCAGCCCTTCCAGCGTCTCGATGGCCTCGTCCCATTCGCCGCTGGCCAATTGCCATTGGCCCAATAGCCGGCGGGCGGGCACGCTCTGGGGATTTTGCGAAACATACAGGCCGAGGGCGACCGCCGCGTCGCGTGGCTTTGCCGTGCGCATATAGCCATCGATCAAGCGCAGCATCGCGGGCTCGTCAAAGGTCAGGTTCGCGGCACGGTCATAGGAGGCCAGGGCGTCCGCCGACCGTCCCGCCAGGCTCTGGATATCGCCGTAAGCCATCTGCGCCGCCGGTGCGCCCGGCGTCGCCCGGACCAGTGCCTGCGTCTTCGCCAGCGCACCGCTCCAGTCGCCTTTTCTGGCGAGCGCCCGGACGACACCCAACACATAGGTGGGATCGGTCGGCGCATCGGCCGCATCCTCGGTCAGTTCCGCCAGCGGCCGATCGGGGCGAAAGATCGTCGACGGCCCGCGAACGCCCGAAGCCGCCCGGTCGATCAGCGCCGCCTTCCCCTCGCCCCCCGCCGAAGCCATCACCGCGAGGCGCAGCGCATAACCATCGGCATCGGCGCGTGCCAGGATCGGCCGCAACGTAGCGAGCGCCGCCGCCCGGTCGCCCGTGAAGATCTGCGCGGCGGCGAGCAGGCGGCGGGCGCCGATGTTCATCGGCTGCATCGCCAACAGCCGGCCCCAAACGCGGGCCGCGCGTTGGCGCTGCCCCTGGGCAAAGGCGACGGCCCCGTCGAGCAAAACCACCGCCGGGCGGCTGTTGAGGTTCCCCCCGGTCAGCTCCAGCAATTGCCGGGCCAGCGGATATTGTCCCGCCCGTGCCGCGATCACGGCTTGGAGGTAAAACGCCTCTGGACTGCCCGGCCGCGAGACCAGCGCCGTGCGCGTCGCCGCCAGCGCGTCGCTCGCCCGCCCCAGATCGCCCAGCGTACCGGCATATTGGATCAGGGCGGGATGATAATAGGGATCGCGCGCCAGGGCCGCCCGGAACCACGGCAATCCCGCCGTCAGGCCGTAACGCGCCCGTACGATCTCGCCCTGCAGGGTCAGGGCGCGCGGGTCGGCCGGGGCCAGGGCCGTCGCCCGCCCCGCGGCCTCCGTCGCGCCGGTCACGTCGCCCGCCGCGAACCGGCTGCGCCCCAGATCGGTCCATACCGCCGCGTCGCCCGGATAGGCGGCCGCCAACCGGTCCAGCACCGCCCGCAGCCTGCCGCCACCCATATTCTGCGCCGCCCGCACCTTGGCCATGATGCGGATCATCTCGGCATCGGGGGTGGGTGGCATCCGCGCCACAGCCTCCTGCGCGTCCGCGACATTGCCCTGGATCAGCCGCGCCTCGGCACGCATCGCCAGCGTCTGCGATACCGGGACCCCATCGGCGAGCGCGCGGTCCAGCGCCGCTTCGGCAGTCACGCCCTCCTCGATAAGAAGGCTGGTGCGCGCGAGCATCATCTGCGCGGCGCGTGATCGGGGGGCGGCTATGGCGGCACGGCGCGCCTGGTCATGCGCGGCATGGTAGTTTCCGGCTTGCAAGGCCGCCGTCGCCTGACGAAGCGCCGCCGCCGGATGGACCGGTGGCTCACCGCTGCGCAACAGATAGGCGAGCCCGGCCATGCCGACGGCGATCACCGCCAGGGTCGCGATCAGCCTGATGCGCGTTCGGACCGACCGCCGCTGCCAGATCCGGCGTTTGCGCCGCATCATTGGATAGGGCTGCGACGCGCGCCGATCGCGTCCGCGATAGCGGCCTTTGCGAACCTCGCCCTCGCTCACCGTGCGCCCGATGGCCACAGGATGACGCGCAGCGTCTGCACCAGGATCAGTGCGTCGAGAAAGGGCGAATAATTCTTGGCGTAGTAAAGGTCATATTCCAGCTTGTGCCGGGCATCCTCGATCGAGGCGCCATAGGGATAGTTGAGCTGTGCCCAGCCGGTAATGCCGGGTTTGACCATGTGCCGCTCGGCATAGAAAGGGATCTGCTGTTCCAGCTGCTCGACGAATTGCGGGCGTTCGGGGCGCGGCCCGACGAAGCTCATCTCGCCGAGCAGCACCGACCAGATCTGCGGCAACTCGTCGATCCGAACCTTGCGAATGAACCGGCCGATCCGCGTGATGCGGGGATCATCCTTCTCGGCCCAGACCGCCTGCCCGGCCAGCTCGGCATCCTGGCGCATCGACCGCAGCTTGGGGATGTCGAAAGTCTGATTGTACAGCCCGACGCGCCGCTGCCGGTAAAAGGCCGAGCCCTTCGACTCCAGCCGGATCAATAGCGCGGTGACCAGGATCACGGGCAGCGCGACGGTCAGCAAGATCAGGCTGACCATGATATCGAACGCCCGCTTGACCATCGCCGACCACATGCGCCCGGATGCGAAGCCATCGGAGAAGATCAGCCAGCTGTGACTGACGGAGGCCAGATCGATCCGCCCCGTCTCCCGCTCCAGAAAGCTGGAAAGCTCCGACACCTGTACGCCGGCCGTTCGGACCCGCAGCAGGTCCTGATAGGGCAACGCATTGCGCCGCTCCTGGATCGCCAGGACGACCTCGGTGGCCCGGCGGTCGATGACGAAGCCTTGAAGATTGGGGATGGCGGACCGAGGAATGGCGTCGGGAAGCGCCGTCTCGTTGGTGTTCATCGCGATCACGCCCGCGATGACGAAGTTACACCCCGGCTGTCCCGCCAGCGCCGCGATCCGTCCCGCCCGCTCACCGGCGCCCATCAGGACGACCCGGCGCTTGAACCGGTCACCGCCCAGCGAACGTCCGAGCAGCCCCCGAACGACCACCAGCAGCCCGACGGCGATGACCATCGAATAGAACAGGCTGGAGCGCCAATAGGACAGGTCGGGGAAGAAGAAATAGATGAGCGACAGCAGGATGACGCCCATCGAGATCGCGACGATCAGTCGCGCGGCCGCGAAACGCAGCGACAGGAACGACGCGGCGGTATAGGCCCCCACCGCCGTCAGCCCGATCTGAAGCGGGATCGCGAAGCTCAATATCTGCGGCAGATGCTCGATCGTCGAGCCGACGGGGTAGCCGATCTGCCGGGCCCGCATTTCCCAGCCGAGCTCGGCGGCCGTCATCAACAGCGCGAAATCCACCGCACCCAGGAGCAGCACGGCCTGCGGAACATAGTGTTTGAACACCCGGATCATTTACGGATAAATCACAGCTGGCGAGCGCCTTTTTCCCAATCGTCCCAATTTTTGCAGCTAATCGCAAACGAAGCGTGAAGATATGCGTTGCGTGCTGCGGTAGAGCCACGTCACCCGGTTTTTTGGTGACGGGACGCAAGAAGGGGCGAATATGCATAATCAGATCGTACCGGTCATCCTCTCCGGCGGGTCCGGCACGCGTTTATGGCCGATGTCGAAGCCGGACATGCCCAAGCAGCTGCTCGCGCTGACCTCGGACGAGACCATGTTGCAGCTGACGGCGCAGAGAACCGCGTCCAACGCGTTCGCCCCGCCAATCGTGGTTGCGGGTCAACGGCACGCCGACCTTGTCGAAGCACAACTGACCGAAGCGGGCACGCCGCCCCAGGCACTGATCCTGGAGCCCGTGGCGCGCAACACCGCACCCGCCATCGCGCTCGCCGCGTTGGCCGCACGGCCAGAGGACGTGATGCTGGTCATGCCGTCCGACCATGTCATCGCCGATCTCGACGCTTTCCATGCCGCCATTCAGGCCGCGCTGCCGATGGTGTCGCAGGGCTGGCTCGCCACCTTCGGCATCGCGCCGGACAAGCCCGAGACGGGCTATGGCTGGATCCAGGTGGGCCGAGAGATCGCCAAGGGGGTGCATCAGGTCGCGCGCTTCGTCGAAAAGCCCCGGCTCGAACGGGCCGAGGCGATGCTGGCGCGCGGCGACTATGCTTGGAACGGCGGCATCTTCCTGTTCCGCGCCGACCGCTATCTGGAGGAGCTGGGCCAGCATGCCCCCGAGATGCTGGTCGCCGCCGAAAAGGCGATGCGCACCGCCAGCCGTGAGGGAAAGCGCATCTGCCCCGACGAGGTTGAATTCAGTAATTGTCCGTCCGACTCCATCGACTATGCGGTGATGGAACGCGCCGACCGCGTGGCGGTGGTGCCGGTCGCGATGGGCTGGAACGATGTCGGCAGCTGGGACGCGCTGCATGCGATCAGCGAGCTGGACGGCTTCGGCAATGCGCATCGCGGCGAAGTGCTGGCGATCGATACCAAGAACTGCCTGATCCGCACCGACCGGGTTCGCGTCGCGGCGGTCGATGTGCAGGACCTGATCGTCGTGGCCAGCGGCGACGACATCCTGATCCTGCCGCGCGGTCGCAGCCAGGACGTCAAGAAGCTGATCGAGGCGATGAAGCGCTGATGAAAAAGGGGGGGGTGGCCTGGACGGCCGCCCCCTACCCCTCCAGCGTCGTCAGGATTTCGCCGATCGTCACTGGCGTCACGCCGCGCAGGGCCAGACGTTCGAACACCGCATCCCACCAGCGGTCGAACGCCTCACGGTCGCGCGCCGTGCGGACATAGGGCGTATGGCCCGGCTCCAACGTCGGGGAATGGAAAGAAAAGGTCAGCAGACGAACCCCATCGGCCAGCGCCCGATCGATGCCGGTCAAGGCATCCGCGATGCCGACCCCCTCGGGCGTCAGCGGTATCCGCGATAGGAGGCCCAGCCGGGCCAGCATGCCCCGCCCATGTGGGACGCGGCGCGCCGGGGAATAGAGACGTGAACCGCCTTTTCGCATCAGGCCGTCATAAACGCTGGTCAACGGCAGTTCGATCATGCCATCGCGACGAAAGGCGTGCGCGTCGATATTCCGAAAATCCATCCCGCCGGTGCGGCCATAATCGTGGAGAGCCCGCATCGAGCTATCGATCCGATAGCCACGCGCCGCCAGCAGTTCCAGACTGGCGGGCCCCAGCCCATAGCGCCCGGAGCGGAAGGTTCGCGGGCGCTCGCCGAAGGCCCGCATGATCGCATCGGTCAGACGGTCGAGCTTTTCCACCTCCAGCGCACGCGGAAGATTGCCGACATGGCTGGTCACCTGATCGACCACCTCGCTATGAGGCGGGGTGACCCAGGCATGGAGCTGCGCCCCGATCTCGGATCGGCCGTCCTGCAGACATTCGGCGAGGATGGCGACCGCCGCCGGATCGACCGCCACCGGATAATCGACCAGGCAGTTCAAACCCACTCCCGCCGCCGCGAAATGCCGATGCGCGGCGGGAAAGGCCCGCATCGCCGAGGTGGCGCGGTGCCGCTTGTCGAGCGGGGCGGACCAGTCGAATTCCTCCTCGACATCGACCGTCACCAGAAAGCGGGTGCCGAACGCCGCCGGCCAATGGATACGCTCCGCAGCGCTCGGCGCCTCCGGGCGCCAGGGTCGAACCGGTGGCGACACGATCAGCGAGTCGACGCCTGACCGGCGCGCTGGTCCATTCCCATCGGCAGCGTCAGCGTGACCCGGTGCAACCCGATGGTCAGCCCGCCACCCATCTCCGCACCCAGCTTGTCGACCAGCCGCAAGGAGAAGCCGGTGCCCAGAAGCGGCGCGCCGTCGCGCTGTTCCTCATCGCCCGCCTCGCTCAATAGGGCGGCCTCGGCCTCGATCGACAATGCCAGTGGTCGATCGATGCGCAGGCTGGCCATGCCCTGTTCCTCCGTCAGGGTGGCGGTCAACCGCTCGCCGACGACGCAATTGGACAACAGCACCGAGAAGAGGCGCGCGATCAGCCGCTCGGTCGCGCGATCATCGGCCATGGCGGCAATCGCGGTTTCCGGTGGCTCGAAGCGAATGTCCGCGCGGCGAAGCTCGGCCAGCGGTCGCAATTCGCCCAGCAATCGTTGGATCAGCGGCGACAACGGCACCGTCGTCGGACGCAGGTCCAGCACATGGCCTTCGATCCGGGCGGCGGTGTCCAGATCGTCCACCGCCGTCAGCAGATCCGACGCCATGGCGCGGATCGCGGTCGCCCGGTCGCGATAGACCGGGGCGACCGGCCCGAGCAATTCGCTCTCGATCAATTCGGCAAAGCCCGCCACCGCATTGGCCGGAGTGCGCAGCTCATGAACCAGCTGGCGAAGCGAATCGGACGAGGCCGTATCGGCGGCGCTTCCGGCTGGTGCGACGCTGGCGCATTCGTCGCGGCGCGGACGCCGGCCGCTGCCGCGATAGCCAAGGAAGCGGCCCGACAGCGGATCGAAATAGGGCGCGGCCGATACGCGCCACGATCCCGCGGCGTCGGCGCTGCCCCCGACTTCCAGCCGGGCGTCTCGAAACGGCGAGCGACGGCGGAACGCACCCATGGCGACCCCGTCGAACTGCGCCAGCCCCTGGGCGGCGGTCGCCGCGATGCAGACTCCGACAAGGGCGCCGCGTGCCACGCCGTCGACGCCCTGGATCAGGCCCTGCTCGTCGGTTTCGAAGTCGAAATGCGCAGGACCTGCATCGGCCTGGGCGGTGCCGGTGACCTCCTCGCGCCGTTGGTTGAAGGCGTCGATCCGGGCGACGAGGTCGGCGATCTCATAACGTGGGGGAGCGGCCGGCGACGGCGCATGACGCAGCGCCTCCGCCATGAAGGGCAGGCTGCGCGCAACTTGCCCAAGCGGCACGAACGGGGTCGCCGCCTGTGTGGGGACGGGATCGAGCATCACCGACAAGGGCGCGGATCCGGCGGGCTCTGCCACCTCCACAGCGGGCACGGACGGCGGGGTGATCGGCCAGGGCTTGCGAGGTGCCGGCTCGACCTGTGCGGCGGCGGCGGACGCCAGGGGCGTCGGCTCGACCGGTTCGGATATGGGCGCATGGGGCGGCGCCATGTTCGGCAGCACGAAATCGACCGGGCCGAAGCTCTCCAGCCCGCGCATCACGGAGTCGGACAGATCACGGCGATGGCGCAGCACCGACCGGGTGCGCGGATTGAGTTGCGGCAGGATGTCCAGCCATTCGGCGTCGCGCAATTGCGCCATGCGAAGCACCGGCGCGGCGATCGCCAGATCGTCCTGCGCGAAGAACGCGACGAGGGCGGCGGGCGGCCGGCACAGGCTGAGCAGACGCGCGCTCGCGGATCGCGTGGAGTCGGACACCGAATGGCGCAAGGCGGCCAGCCGCGCCATCGTTTCGGCATCCGCCGCGATCCGGCCTCGCCCCATCAGGTCGACCAGCTGCCGCCAGGCGGTCTGCGCGCCGAAGGGCGTCGCCGTGTCGGCCGACAAAATCGTCGCCAGGCTGTCGTCGAACCGCACGGAACTCCCTTTTCAATGGGCCGGATGGCCCTCAGCCACCTGACTTAACGCCTTTATCCTTCCAACTGGTAACCTGCAAATATCGACGTGTATGCCGTTGCAATAAACGACAATTGCGGTAGTGCGTAATTTTCTTATAAGCAGCCCCGAACGGGCATAGGGAATCGGTTTTTTATGTGGAGTATCGTGTAATGGCGCTCGATCGCATCGATCGGCAAATCCTGGCGCTGTTGCAGGCTGATGGCCGGATGACCAATGTCGAACTCGCCGAGCGCGTCGGACTGACCGCCCCCCCCTGTCTGCGCCGTGTTCGCGCGCTGGAGGAAGCCGGCGCGATCCGGGGCTATCACGCCGATCTCGACGCCGCGCGTCTGGGCTTCCCGATCACCGTCTTCGCGATGGTGTCGCTGCGCAGCCAGGCGGAGCATGATCTGGCGACGTTCGAGGCGCATGTCGCGGGCATTCCCGAAGTCCGCGAGTGCCATATGCTGAACGGTGAGATCGACTTCATCCTGAAGATCGTCGCGTCCGACCTGAAGAGCTTTCAGGAAATCCTGACCACGCATCTGACGCCGGCACCCAATGTGGCGAGCGTCAAGACGTCGCTGACCATCCGCACCGCCAAGCAGGTGTCGGGGATCCCGATCGAGGCCGACTGAGCGATCGGCGTTGGTGAGAAGGCGAAAGGGCCGGTCCTCCTGGGTGGAGGGCCGGCCCTTTTTCTTTTGTGGGGCGTGGCCTTCGACGTCGCTCCGGCTGAACGGGGTTTAGGGGGCTCGGCCAAGAACAACAACCATTCCGCCAGATCGGAA
>NZ_JBNNOB010000114.1:0-12466 GCF_050274375.1 Sphingomonas sp. NPDC019816 | reverse complement strand
TTTTTTTTTTTTTTCCAAACGCTTTCCATCAGTTGCTGCCGCGAGAACACCCGTCCAGGCGCCAACACCAGCGTCTTCAGCAGCAGGTATTCGTAACGGGTCAGCGGCAGCGGCCGCTGATGGTAGGAGATGGTGGCCGCGTCTTCGTCGAGCGTGAAAGCGCCGAAATGGTAGCGCGCGCTCTGTTGCAGGCGCTGCTGCTTATGCAGGCGGCGCAAAATGGTGCGCACCCGGGCGCTGACCTCGCGAGGGGAGAACGGCTTGGCGACATAGTCGTCGGCGCCCGCGTCGAGCCCCGCCACCTTGTCCGACCAGCTGTCGCGCGCGGTCAGGACGAGGACGGGCATCGTCTTGCCCTCCTTGCGCCAGCGATCCAGCACGGTCAGCCCGTCGATCTCGGGCAGGCCCAGGTCGAGGACGATCGCATCGTAATTCTCGGTCGAGCCGAGGAAATGCCCTTCCTCGCCATCGGTGGCCAGGTCGATGGCATAGCCGGCGCCTTCCAGCGTGGTCTTGAGCTGCTGGCCGAGATTGGGCTCGTCCTCGACGATCAGAACGCGCATCGCAAAACTCCCTGTAGATCCATGGGGCCGTCGGTCAGGCCGTGCATCAACCGTCCGTCCGGCCGATGACCTTGCCGGTACGGCCGTCCACCTCGACCCAGATCACCGTGCCATTGCGCAGGAATTTGAGCGTGTAAATGGCCGCGCGCGCATCATAATCGAAACCGATATATTGCGAATCGCGCATCATCGGCACCACCTTGGTCTCGATCTCGCGCAGCGACAGATTGCCTTCCTTGCGCTGCTGGTACGCGCGCATCTGGTCGCCACGACGCTGATCGAGCATGGACTCGACCATCGGCGGTTGACCCATGGGTGCGGCGAGCAGAGCCAGAAGAACGGTCATCGGCATGGGTGTGACATAGTGGGCAACCGTTGAACATCCTCTGAATGGATGATGCAGCCGCGCGACAGCGCGCGAGGCGCTTGCCCGGTTCCGCTCCCGCCCCTAACTGCATCCTCATCATGGCAGCACCCGTTCTTTCCTACGAAGACCTGGGCCTTGTACAAGGCTCGGGCTGGCTCTTCCGGCATCTCGACATCCATATCGGTCCGCGCGACCGGCTGGCGCTGATCGGGCGCAATGGGGCGGGCAAATCGACGCTCCTGAAGCTGATCGCCGGGATCATCGATTCGGACGAGGGTCGGCGTATGATCGTGCCCGGCACCCATGTCGTTTACCTCGAGCAAGACCCCGACCTGACCGGCTGCGCAACCCTGATGGACTATGTCCTGTCGGGTAAGGGTGCGCCCGAGAGTTACGAGGCGGAGGCGATCGCCGGACAGCTGGGCATCGACCTGACCCGCGACGCCTCGACCGCCAGCGGCGGCGAAAAGCGGCGCGCGGCGATCGTGCGTGCGCTCGCCATGAACCCCGACGTGCTGCTGCTCGACGAGCCGACCAACCATCTCGACCTCGCCGCGATCGAATGGCTGGAGGACTGGCTGAAGCGCTTCACCGGCGCGTTCGTGGTCATCAGCCATGACCGCACCTTCCTGACCCGCCTCACCAAGTCGACGCTGTGGCTGGATCGCGGCCAGATGCGGCGCAACGAGGTCGGTTTCGGCGGCTTCGACGCCTGGACCGAACAGGTCTATGCCGAAGAACAGCGCGCCGCCGAGAAGCTCGACGCGAAGCTCAAGATCGAGGAGCACTGGCTGCACCGCGGCGTCACCGCGCGGCGCAAGCGCAACCAGGGCCGTCTGGAAAAGCTGGTCCAGATGCGCGCCACCCGCGCCGCGATGATCGGGCCGCAGGGCGCCGCCAAGCTCGGCATCGCCTCGGACGACGTGAAGACCAAGGAGGTCATCAAGGTCGAGCATGTCACCAAGCGTTACGGCGACCGCACGATCATCAAGGACCTGAGCCTGAAGGTCACGCGCGGCGACCGCATCGGCCTGGTCGGCGCGAACGGGGCGGGCAAGACGACGCTGTTGAAGTTGCTGACAGGCGAGATCGCGCCGGACGAAGGCACGGTCTTCCTCGCCAAGACGCTCGACGGCGTGATCATCGACCAGCAGCGCAAGCTGATGGCGCCCGAAAAGCGGGTGCGCGAGGTGCTGGCGGACGGCGGCGACTGGATCGACGTGCGCGGGGTGCGCAAGCATATCCATGGCTATTTGAAGGAGTTCCTGTTCGACCCATCGCTGGCCGAGGCGAAGATCGGCACGCTGTCGGGCGGCGAGCGCTCGCGCCTGCTGCTCGCCCGCGAGTTCGCGCGCGAATCCAACCTGCTGGTCCTTGACGAGCCGACCAACGACCTCGATCTGGAGACGCTCGACCTGTTGCAGGAGGTGATCGGCGATTATGACGGCACCGTCCTGATCGTCAGCCACGACCGCGACTTCCTCGATCGCACGGTCACCGTGACGCTGGGGCTGGACGGCTCTGGCACCGTCGACGTGGTGGCGGGCGGCTATGCCGACTGGGTCGCCAAGCGAAAGGCCCCGGCCGAACCCAAGAAGTCCTCCGCCAAGGCCGCCCCCTCCCCCGCCGCACCGGTTCAGGCGAAGACCAAGCTGAGCTACAAGGACCAGCGCGACTATGAGCTGCTGCCGAAGCGGATCGAGGAGCTGGAGGCCGGCATCGCGCGCGACGAGGCCAAGCTCGCCGACCCCGATCTCTATGCCAAGGACCCGGCCCAGTTCGACCGCCTCATGAAGGCGATCGAAAAGGCGCGCGAGGAGAAGGACGAGGCCGAGATGCGCTGGCTGGAACTGGCCGAGCAGGTCGAGGCGCTGGCGGGATAAGCCCCGCCGGCGCCCCCGCGCGCCTCATTGGGTGATGCGCGCGGTCGCCACGGCGTTCTGGAACAGGGCGGCCATCGCGGCGGTGATATCCTGGTCGGTCGACACCTTCGTATAGAGGCCCGGCGACGCGCACGCCTGAAGCGCGGGTTCGACCTTGTAGAGATACGGCGCGACATTGTTCTGCGACCAAAGATCGCCGATCAGGGACGCTGGCAGATACTCGGTGTACAAGATGGCGATCCGCACTCCGCGCGCCTTGATCACACCGCATTTGGCGGGATCGATCGCGGCTTCGGGTCTGCCGCCCGAGCGATATTCGTCGCGCATGCCATCGGTGACCAGGAACATCACCCCCTGCGGCGCGGCGTTGTTGATGCCGTTGCCGGGGGTGGTGATCAACTGGCTGTTGATCTGATCCATCGCGTCGCTGGTGCCCGTGTCCATATCGTTATAGCCCACTTCCGTCGGACTGCAGGCCGAGGTGGGGCAGCTGTTCTTGTAATAGAGAAAGGGCTTCAGATCCTGCGTCGTTCCGGCCGCCATGGCCATGTCGGGCGTGCGCTTCTGCAAGATCTTGAACCCGCCCCGCCCGCGGAAGGTCGCAATGGCGATCTGATATCGGGCCCCCGTCTTGCTGGAGGTCGCGGTGGCGGTCTGGGTCAGCTTGGATACCGCCTTGCCTTCCTCGTCGATGCGCAGCGGCAGGCCATAGGATTTGGCGACGCCGTACAGGTCGGTCATCTTGCCGGTCGCGTCCCGCCCGGTCAGGTCGGCACTGGAATGACAGGCGAACTGACAATTCCGGCTGTTGCTCGCCGCGACCTTCGCCAGGCCCGCCGTCGTGGTCGGGAGCGCCATCGAACTGGACACATCGAGCAGCATGTAGAAATCGATGTTCGGCGCGGTGGCGTTGGTCGTCTGCGACCGACCGGCGATCGTCAGGGTGCGCATGCCCAGGATACCGGAAAAGACGTTGTTCGACACCGCCGAATAGCTGACCGTCGCGTTGCGGCGGCCGTTGGGGTCGGTGGGGGCGGCGATCGTGACATTGACCAGCTGGATATCCCCGGCGGCGATCAGCGCCGACGTCTGCGCATCGAATATCGTGCGGGCATAGGCGACCGCATCGGCGTCGCTCATCGCCATCGCGGCCTTGCTGACGGCGGACAGTGCGGCGGAATCGGCGATCGCATTCATCCGGGTCTGCGCCTTCATCGCCTGACCATAATCGATGCCCATGCCGACCGCGAAGGTCAGGACCGGCAGCGCCAGCGCGAACAGCATCATCACCGTGCCGCGACGATGACGCAGCACCGACAGGACCGAGCGGAAACAGGGGGGCATCATGGGCATCAGCAATCCGGGCAATCGATCTGATCGGTGTTACGCGGGACCATCCACAATATGTCGCCCAGCGTCATCGGACCGATCGTGCCGAAGGCGATGGCGGGCCGGTAGGGATAGCTCACCTGCGCGACGAGGAAGGTCGTCCCCGGGATCGCCATCGCGCTCGGCACGATGACACGCGTCCCGCGCGCGAACTTGCTCGTGTTCCGGCCCTGGCTCCAGAGGATCCAGGTCCGGCGCCGGCTATCCGTCCAAATCTCGCTGACGCGAATTTGCGCACCGGCGGCGGCATAGGGTTGCATCACCTGGGTGGCGGCTTCCAGATTGGCACCGATCTCGGCACTCGACATCGTGCCGCTGGTATTCTGGGCGATCAGGTCGGCCGCCCCGCGCGCCATGATCGTCACCTTGCGCTTGCACGCCATGGCGTCCTGCAACTGCACGCCGCCCAGATACAAAAGCAGCATCACCGGCAGGATGATCGCGAATTCGACGAGCGCGACGCCGCGCGTATCGCCGATCAGCGACGACAGCCCCCGCCCCCTCACCGACGCGCCCTCATAGATAGGCCTCGGTCTTGGATACCGAGGTGGCGATGAGGATGGTCGGCGACTTGCCGAGCGGTGACATGGTGGCGGTGGGCGCGATCGGCATCGGCCAGAGATAGATGAAGCGTACCGTCACCAGCGCGCCCTGCGATCCGGTGTCGTAGGACAGGTTGGTGATCTTGCCCGCGCCGTCGAAGGTCAGCGGCGGCGCCCCGTTCGCCACCGCGCCGACGCTGGTGCTGGTCACATCGACGAACAGGCGGGAGCAGGACAGGAAGCTCGGCAGCGCCTGGCAGCCCCTGGTGCGAAATCGCTCGGCGAGCTGGGCGCGGGTCATGCCGGTCGATTTGCCCGCGACATCGGCCGCCTGGGTCTGGCCCGTCACGATACCGCGCGCGGCGACCTCGACCGCGGTTTCCAGCGCCTCCTGCGCCAGATAGGCCAGGCTGGTCTGGAGAATGGCGAACATCAGCGCGAGGAAGGGCGCCGCGATGAGCGCGAATTCCACCAGCACCGCCCCACGCCGATCGGGCAGAAGGGCAAGCCGGATGCCATCACGGCGGCGCGGAAGGGACGGGGCGAACATGGGACGGGCGGATATCCTTCCCGTCCATCATGCCCCGAATATCTTAAACTTCCGCAAACGCCGCCGCCCGACGGGACGCGGCGAGGCCCGGATCAGCGCAACGCGCGCGCATACAGCGCCAGCGTCCATTCCATCGCCCGCAGGAACAACGCCGGATCGTAGCGCGGGCCCTCGTCGCGCAGGAAGGCGTGCTGGCCGTTCACCTCATGCCATTCGTATGACGCGCCGACCGCTTCCAGCCGCGCGCGGATCGCCTCACGCCCCGCATAGGGGACATGCGGGTCCTGCCGTCCCCAGACGAACAGCGCCTCGGCCTTCAGTTCGTCCATCCGCGCCAGGCTGTCGTCGCTTCGCCCCTCGCCGAGCGTCCCCGAATGGATGTCGGTGGCATAAAAGCACGCCGCCGCCGACACGCGCGGGTCGAGCGCGGCGCGGTACGCCAGATGCCCGCCGAGACACACGCCGAACGTGCCCAGCCGCCCGTTGCACGCCGGATGCGCCGCGAGCGCGGTCAGCCCGGCCGCCGCATCGGCGTCATAAGCCGCGACCGGCTTGGTGAATTTCAGGTCGTTGCCGCGATCGGTCCCGGCCTTGTCATAGGCAAGCACCGTGCCGGCGGGCTCATACTCGTGATAGACCTCCGGCACTGCGACGACATGACCCTGCCCCGCCAGCATCGCCGCCAGCCGCCGGATCGGCGCGGTCACCTGATAGATTTCGGAGAACAGCATCACGCCGGGGAATTGCCCCTCGATCGCCGGGCGGAACAGATGCATCCGCATCGTGCCGCCGCCGGGCACCTCGACATCCTGGGTCTCGTCGCTGATGATGATCACGGGCGCGCTCCTTTGTTGGCCCCGGCCCTTCGCATTCCGGCATGAGGGGTGCAACCGACACGCCGCTGTGATAGAAGGCTGTTGCCCAACACCGGGGGGAGTTTTCGAGATGATCCAGCGGCACCGCTGACGCGGCACAGACAGGAACGGCGGTCACGACCGCCCCTCTGCCCCTTCATTTCGAGAGATTTATGTCACGTTTATTCGAGAAGACGTGCGTCGTTACCGGCGCGGCACGTGGAATCGGCCACGCCATTGCCCGGCGCTTTTGCGAAGAAGGCGCGACCGTCATCCTGACTGACCGAGACGAATATGCCGGTCAGACCGCCGCCGACGCGCTGGGCTGTCGCTTCGAGCCACTCGACGTTGCGCAGGAAACCGACTGGACGCGCCTGGCCCGGATCGTCCCCACCGCCGATGTCGTCGTCAACAACGCCGGGATCACGGGGTTCGAAGCCGGCTACGTACCGCATGATCCCGAACATGCGTCGCTGGCGGACTGGCGCGCGGTACACCGGGTCAATCTGGACGGCACCTTCCTGGGTTGTCGCTATGCCATCGGCGCGATGAAGGCGGCCGGCACCGGCGCGATCATCAATATGTCGTCGCGTTCGGGGCTGGTCGGCATTCCGGGAGCGGCGGCCTATGCCTCGTCCAAGGCGGCGATCCGCAACCACAGCAAGACGGTCGCGCTATACTGCGCGCAACAGGGGTGGCAGATTCGCTGCAACTCCATCCACCCCGCCGCGATCCTCACGCCGATCTGGGAGCCGATGCTGGGCGATGGTCCCGACCGTGAGGGGAAGATGGCGGCTCTGGTCGCCGACACGCCGCTCAAGCGGTTCGGCGAGCCCGATGAAGTAGCGGCGATCGCGGTCATGCTGGCCTCCGACGACGCGACCTATATCACCGGGTCGGAGTTCAACATCGACGGCGGGTTGCTGGCAGGATCGGCGGCTCCTCCGGGTTAAGCATATGGCGTCGGGCGGTTTCGACCGATAGGCTGGCCGCCATGAACCGCAATCTTACCGAAGACCGCCCGACCTTCGTCACCCATCTCGAATGTTCGCTGACCGGCGAGCGCTATGAGGCGGACCAGCTTCACGGCCTGTCGCGTGCCGGCCGGCCGCTGCTGGTCCGCTATGACCTGGAGGCACTGGGCCAGGCGGTGTCGCGTGACACCATCGCCGATCGCGAGACGGACTTGTGGCGCTGGCGCGAACTCCTTCCCGTACGCCGGACGGAAAGCATCGTGTCGCTGGGCGAGATCGAGACGCCGTTGATCCCCATCCCCCGCTCGGGCGGGGACACGGTGCTGGTCAAGGACGAGGGGCGGCTGCCGACCGGATCGTTCAAGGCGCGCGGGTTGGTCATGGCCGTCGCCATGGCGCGCGAGCTGGGCGTGACGCGGATCGCCATGCCGACCAACGGCAATGCGGGGGCGGCGCTGGCCGCCTATGCCGCGCGTTGCGGGATCGAGACGGTGATCCTCTGCCCAGAGGAAACGCCGGAAGTGAATGTCCGCGAAATCGCCGCGCAAGGGGCCCGCGTCTGGCGGGTCAATGGCCAGATCGACGAATGCGGCGCGATCGTCGCGCGGGGTGCGGCCGAGGGGCGCTGGTTCGACTTCTCGACGCTGAAGGAGCCCTATCGGATCGAGGGTAAGAAGACGATGGGACTGGAACTGGCCGCGCAGCTGGGCTGGGAACTGCCCGATGCGATCTTCTATCCCACCGGCGGCGGTACCGGCCTGATCGGCATGTGGAAGGCGTTCGACGAGATGGAGCGTCTGGGCTGGATCGGATCGAAGCGCCCGCGCATGTATGCGGTGCAGGCCAGCGGCTGCGCGCCCATCGTCCGCGCCTATGAGGCGGGCGAGGAGCATGCGGCCCGCTGGGAGGACGCGGCGACGGTGGCGGCGGGCATCCGCGTTCCACGCGCGGTCGGCGACTTCCTGATCCTGCGCGCGGTGCGCGAGTCGGGCGGGGCGGCGCTGGCGATGGGCGACCCCGCCATCCTGAAAGCCGTCGACGATTGCGCCAGGAAGGATGGCCTGCTGCTCTGTCCCGAGGGCGGCGCGACACTGGCGGCCTATACCCAGGCGGTGCGCGACAATCTGGTCGATGAGGATGAGCGGGTGGTGCTGTTCAACTGCGCCACCGGGCTGAAATACCCGATGCCGGCGGCGGATCACTGGCTGGACAAGGACGGGGCGATCGATCTGGCGGCGCTATAGGCCCCACCTCCGTTCAGCTTGGGCGAAGTCGAAGGCCAAGGGGTGAGCGCCCCGCGTGCACTTCGACTTCGCTCAGTGCGAACGGATGTCGGGTTTCAGCCTCGTACCCCGTTCAGCCTGAGCGAAGTCGAAGGCCACGCCCCACGCTCTCCCCCCCTCACCCGATCAGCAAGCGCGCCCCCAGCGCCGCCAGCAGGGCGAGCGGCATCGCCACCGCACCGACCTTCAGAAAGGCGAGGAAACTCACATCCTCCCCCTCGCGCCGGATCGCCTGAAGCCACAATATCGTCGCCAGCGATCCCGTCACCGACAGGTTCGGCCCCAGATCGACACCGATCAACAGCGCGTCGGTGACGATCTGCGGCGGCTGCGCCTGGGTGATCGCGCTGCTGGCGATCAGGCCGGCGGGCAGGTTGTTCATCGCGTTGCTGACAAAGGCGAGCGTGGTGCCCGAGATCGCCGCCGCACGCGCCGGGTCGGTCAGCATCGCGCGCAACCCGCGCGCCACCCAGGCGATCACCCCCGTCCGGTCCAGCGCCTCGACCAGCACGAACAGCCCGGCGACCAGCGGTAGCACGCCCCAGCTCACCGACCGCGCCAGCGTCAATGGCGAGCGCCCGGCGAGCAGCGACACGATCACCGCCGTCGCGATCCCGGCCAAGGCGGTCGGCAGGCCCAGTTCGATGTCCAGCGCCGACACGATCAGGAGCAGCAGCGCGGTCAACCCGATCCCCGCCAAGGCCAGCTTGCCGCCGCCGGACAGCGTCGCCCGCGCGACATCGAACGCGCATCCCCCCGCGATCCGCGCTCGCTGGGTGAGGCGCAACACCGCGAAGGTGACGAGGATGGACGCCAGCGACGGAAGTGCGAACGCCGCCATCCACGCACCGAGCGGCGGCATGTGCCCGCCATAGAGGACGAGGTTGGCGGGGTTGGAGATGGGCAGCACGAAGCTGGCCGCATTGGCGACCAGTGCGCAGGCGAACAGCAGCGGCAACGGATCGGCCTTGGCCTTCTTGGCCGCGACGAACACGGCGGGGGTCAGCACCACGGCGGTCGCGTCGTTGGACATGAAGGTCGTGACGACCACACCGGTCGCATAGACCAGCGCGAACAGTCGCGCCCGCGAACGCCCCGCCATGTTGACGGCGGTGGCGGCGATCCAGTCGAACGCGCCATGTTCGCGCGCGGTCTCGCTGAGCAGCATCATGCCGATCAGGAAGAGATACACGTCCAGCCCCTTGGCCACCGCCCGCCCCGCCTGCCCAAGCGGCATCAGGCCGAACAGGATCAGCACCCCGGCGCCCGTCACCGCCCAGATCCATTCGGGCCAGCGCAGCGGCCGCGCGATCACGCCCGCCGTGGCCAGCCCCGCAATCGCCCAGGTGGCTCCTTCGGCCAGCGTCACCATCCGCACCCATTCCCATTGCGCCCGAGCCGGGCGGCGTCCATCCCGGCGATAGGCCAGCCGCCGACGCCGTGGCAATCCTGACCCGGCGCAGCCGA
Source organism: Sphingomonas sp. NPDC019816 (assembly GCF_050274375.1). NCBI lineage: Bacteria > Pseudomonadati > Pseudomonadota > Alphaproteobacteria > Sphingomonadales > Sphingomonadaceae > Sphingomonas > Sphingomonas sp. NPDC019816. The sequence goes on along the minus strand of NZ_JBNNOB010000114.1, from coordinate 2,594 downwards.
CCGGCGGCGCCGGGGGGCGATCAGAAGGACTTGGACACGCCCAGGAAAAAGCCGCGACGCGGCCCATATTGCGGTGCGCCGACACCCACGCCGGTTCCGTCGCGAATCTCGTACCGGTGATCGAGCGCGTTGATGACGTCGAAGCGGATGTCGATGTTCGGGCCGGCCAGATGGTGGCTCGCGGTCAGGTTGAACTGCGCATAGGGCGACAGCTTGGCCCCATTGGGAATGGCGTTGACGTCGTCGTCGCGGCGAAGGCCCGAACCATAGATCATGCTGCCGCCCAGCTTCGTGCCTTGCCCGAAGGCATAGGAGACGCCCGCCGATCCGGTGAATGTCTGGTCGTGATCCAGATAGATATAGTGCCGCGCGATATAATCGAGATCGTCCTGGCCGAAGCTGAACTGGCTGGACACGATGTTCCGCCCCTTGGCCTTGGCGGCGGCGAAATTGGCATAGGCGAGCCAGGGGCCGCGCGCATAGCTGACATTGGCCTCGATCCCGCCGATGCGCCCCTGGGCATAATTGAACGGGGTGAGGATGATCGGCGCGCCGAACTGCCCCTCGTCGATCAGGTTCTTCGAGATGCGGTAATAGGCGTCGATGCCATAGGTGAAATAGCGGCTGAGCCTGGCCTGGAAGCCGGCGTCGAAATAGTCCTGCCGCTCGGCATAGGGGACGGTGTTGTCGGTCACCTCGGGATAGGCGCTGGTGCCGACGAACCTGGCGATGCTGGTATTGCCGACCAGCTCGAAGGGCGGCGGCACGAAATAGCGCGAATAGCCCGCGTGCAGCGTATAGACCCCGTCCGGCTGCCACACCAGGTTGACGCGCGGCGACAGCTGCCCCTCGCGCCGATAGCCGTTATAGAGGTCGTAGCGCGCGCCGTAATTGAGCGTCAGCCGGGGCAGCAGCTTCCACTCGTCCTGCAGATAGGCGCTGACGCTGGTCGCGGTCTTGCCGCCATTGTCGGAAATCGCGATCGGCTCGCCCGCCTGGCCGCCATTAGCGTCGACCGGAAAGACCTGCGTCCTGGTGTCGCTCGTCGAACGGTCGCGCGTCACCAGCAGACCGCCGCGCAGCGTATGCGCATCGCCCAGATGATAGACGGCATCGACCTGCCCGCCGATCGCGAAGTCCTGTTTATAGGCCTGCTGCGCCTGCCCGTTATACAGAAGCTCGCCCAGCACATCGGGGCGATAGCGCAGCGAGGAATAGCGCGCGAAGAGCGAGGCCTGCACCGTCAGCGGCTCGGCATCGTGAAGGAAGGCGAGCTGGCCGAAGCCGGTCTTCTCCAGCTGCGTCTCGTTCAGCTTCTCGCTGGGGAAGGCGGTCTGCCCACCGACGCTCCACCCCGCGCCCGGCTGCTGGCCGACGGGGTTGGGGATCTGGAACCACTGGTTGGAATAGCCGCCGACGAAGGACACGCGGTTCTGGTCGTCCAGGATATGGTCGACATAGGCGAAGCCCTGATACTGGTCGGTATCGTCATGCACCGGGTTGGATCGGCCATCGACGCTCTCGATGCCCAGGCCGCTGTGTCGGTAATCGCCCGACACGAAGTAATTGGTGCTGCCGCTGGAGCCGCCATAGGTCAGGCTGGGCTGGATCGTGTTGTGACTGCCGCCATAGATCGATGCGGTACCGCCATTCTGGAACAGCCCGCTCTTGGTCGTGATGTCGATGACGCCGGCGGTGCGCAGGCCATATTGCGCGGGCAGAGCGCCGGTCAGGATGTTGACCTTGTCGACCAGGCGCGGCGACAGCGTCTGGCCGAACACCGCCAGCCCTTCGGGCAGGATGGTGCCGTTGATGCGGTACTGCAGACCGTTATGGTCGTCGCGGACGTGGAACTGGCCGAAGCCGTCCTGCACGATGCCCGGCGCCTGGAGCAGGATCTGGTTGAACTGCTGGTTCTCGCCGCCGGGCAGCGCCTTGATGGTGTCGCTGGTGATCTCGTAATTGGAAGCGCCGAGGCTCGGCTGGATATGCGCGCGGGCGGTGTCGAGCCGCCGGGCGGTGACGACGATGTCGCTGGTGTCGTTGTCCGTCCGTGGGGCCGCCGCATCGGGCGTGGGAACCCCCCGCGTCTGCGCCAGGGCCGGGACGGCTATTGCGGTGGACGCGACACAACAAAGTAAGGCCGATAAGCGCATAAGGTCACTCGCATGATACAACGTCTCCCGGACGGCCTGCTTCGCCGGGCCGCGATGCGAAGGCAAGCGGCGGCGCCCTCCATGACGCATTTGTAAGCGAGCCATCATGCGGCCATGCGCGATGGTCAGCGCGGCGGGACCGCGCTATCATGCGGATATGGCCGAACGTTTTGAAAGACACCGCCAACCCTGGCGGCCCGACGAGATTCAGAAACTCCACACGCTTGCCAAAAAGGGCATGGCGCTGAAGGCGATCGCCAAGGCGCTGACCCGCAGCGAGGAGTCGGTCAAGGCACGCGCCAAAGAAGACGGGCTGTCGATCGCCAAGCTGCACTGAGATCGGATCGGGCGGCCTGCAAATACCGGTCAAAGCGAGCCCCTCCCCTTCAGGGGAGGGGTTGGGGTGGGGCCTCTCCTTCTGCGTCACGCTTGCGGAGG
>NZ_JBNNOB010000113.1:0-12536 GCF_050274375.1 Sphingomonas sp. NPDC019816 | reverse complement strand
TGCTTGGCCGCCTGCGCCGCGATGCGGCCGAATTCGATCGGGGGCAGCGGATCGACGATGAAGTCGCCGATCGCGGCACCCTTTTGCAGCTTCTCGGCACCCTTCAGGTCGATCTGCTTGTAATAATCGTCGACCTGCTCGACCACCTCGACGACGCGCCATAGACGCAGGTCGCCCGAGTTCGGATCGAGCTTCGCGCGGATGTCGTTCTCGGCGCCGTAGCGGGCACGGGCGGCACGCTGGATCGCGTCCTCCATCGCCTCGATGACGATGCCCTTGTCGATCATCTTTTCCGAGGCGACCGCATTCGCGATCGCGATCAGTTCCGCCTTGTTGGCGGAAATGGCGGTAGCCATCAGTGCCGTCCTTCCGTGGTGGCGCCGTCCTGTTCGGGCGCGTCCTGATAATAAACCTCTTCCGCGCCCTCGACGGACAGCGGCACCGTCGCGGCAATCAGCCGGTCGGTCATGACGAGCTTGGCGTCTTCGATCGCGGTGAAGGGCAGTTCGTGGCGAACCTCTTCCCCATCGACGATGACGACAGTTTCGCCTTCGACCCCGGCAAGATCACCCTTGAACTGCTTGCGGCCGTTCAGCTTCTCGGCGAGCGTGATCCGCGCCTCATGCCCGGCCCAGTCGGCGAAGTCGTTCAGCCGGGTCAGCGGGCGGTCGATACCGGGCGATGAGACCTCCAGCCGATACGCATGGTCGATCGGGTCGCGGCCCTCGGCCTCCAGCGCGTCCATCACGTCCGAGATGCGGCGCGACAGGTCGGCGCAGTCGTCGATGTTCAGCTGGCGCGTATCGGGACGCTCGGCCATCACCTGAAGCGTGGGGTCCGACGTTCCGCCATACATCTTCACGCGCACGAGTTCGAAGCCGAGCGCCTTGGCCTCGGGTTCGATGAGTTGCGTCAGAAGGGCGATGTCCGCCATGAAAGCTCCAGATGTGCCGGATCGGTGCCGCGGAACCCGTCCCGCAGCCTCTTTCACCCGACGATGTAAGAGAATGTGTCATTCTATAGCTGGAATGGCGTCACGAAACAAGCTGTGATGTCGAAGCGTTGGCGGCCGATCGGGCCGGAACGGTCCATCCGGGAGAATCGATGATGAAGATGCCGTTGCTTGCCGCCCTGCCGGTGGCCCTTCTCGCCTGTTCGGGCAATGGCCCCGGCCCCGACGAGACGGGGAACACGCCCCCGGTGACGGTGACCCCCGGCACGCCCAGCCCCTCGCCCTCCGCTTCCGCCACCCCGCCCGCGACGGTGGTCGACGGACAGCCCTTCGGCCGAACCGTCATCGCCGATTTCGATGCGCCCTGGGCGATGACCTTCCTGCCCGACCGCCGGATGCTGGTGACCGAGAAGGACGGGCGGATGCTGCTGGTCGGCGCGGACGGCAAGACACGCCAGACGGTGGCGACCATCCCGGTCGATTCGGCGGGCCAGGGCGGGTTGATGGACGTGGTCCTCGCCCCCGATTTCGCGCAGAGCGGCCGCGTCTATTTCACCTATTCCGCCGCTGCCGATGGCGGCAAACGCGTCGTGCTGGCGCGCGGGCGCTTGCAGGCGGCGAACGGCACCGCGCAGCTGACCGGCATCGAGACCCTGTGGGCTGCGACCCCGGCGGTGACGGGCGACGGCCATTATTCGGGTCGCATCGCCTTCTCCCCCGATGGCCAATATCTGTTCCTGACCGCCGGCGAGCGGCAGAAGTTCACGCCCGCGCAAGCCCCCAAAGCGACCTTGGGCAAGGTGCTGCGCCTGACCCTGGACGGCAAGGCCGCGCCGGGCAATCCGCTGGCGGCGCAGGGGTTCGATCCGGCCGTCTGGTCCTATGGCCATCGCAACCTGCTCGGCCTCGCCTTCGACGCCAGCGGCAATCTGTGGGAACAGGAAATGGGCCCCAAGGGCGGCGACGAGGTCAATCTGATCCTGCCAGGCCGCAACTATGGCTGGCCCAACGCGTCCAACGGATCGCATTATGACGGGCGCGACATTCCCGATCACCGCGCAGGCGACGGCTATGAAGCGCCCAAGGTCTGGTGGAACCCGGTCATCTCGCCGGGTGGGCTGATGATCTATTCGGGCTCGCTCTTCCCGCAATGGCGCGGCGACGCCTTTATCGGCGGCCTGTCGAGCAAAGCGCTGATCCGCGTCGACCTGAACGGCACCAGTGCCGCGAAGGGCGACCAGTGGGACATGGGCGCGCGCATCCGCGAGGTCGAGCAGGGCCCCGACGGCGCCATCTATGTCCTGGAGGATGGCGGCGAGTCGCAGGGGCGTCTCATCAAACTGACCCCCGCCTGATCGAACCCCGATCCGTGCCGTTATCGTATGCGCGACGACGACGGCACAGCTTGACCTGATGCCCCCATCATGTCGAAGAAGCGGCGGGGAGAGACATAGATGACATCGCCGCACGCGACACCACCGGGCCGCCGCCGCGCCGAGGGCCATGCGCGGGACGCGCGCTTGTCGCGCGGACTGTCGGGCACCAATCTCGAGCGTGCGGGCGATTATAATCTGCGCACCGTGCTGCAGGTCATCCGCTTCCACCGCGAGTCGACGCGGGTGGCGATCGCCAACCAGACCGGGCTGACCGCGCCGACCATCGCCAACATCACCGGCCGGCTGATGGAGATGGGGCTGATCCGCAATGCCGGGCGATTGCATGGCGGGCGCGGCCAGCCGGCGCTGAAGATCGAGCTGTGCCCCGACGGCGCGTTCGGCATCGGCCTGACCATCGACCGCGACCACCTGTCGCTCGCCATTCTCGACCTGGCAGGACGGGTGCGGGCGCGCACCACCCGCGAGATCGCCTTTGCCGGCCCCGACCAGGTGCTGGCCTTCGTGCAGGAGGCGCTGCCCGCCGCGCTGGTCGAGGGCGAGGTGGCGCGCGAGCGCATATTGGGCGTCGGCGTCGCCATGCCCGACGATGTCGGCCGCTCGCTGCCCGACCAGCCCCAGGGCTATGACCAATGGGATGCGATCGACGTAAAGGCGCTGCTCGCCCCCGTCCTGCCCTGGCCGATCCACCGCGACAATGACGCTGCCGCCGCCGCGCTGGGCGAGGCCCAATATGACGAGGCGTTTGACTGCCCCAGCTTCTTCTATCTGTTGATCACCGCCGGGCTGGGTGGCGGATTGGTGATCGACCGCACCTATCATCGCGGCGCGCATGGCAGGTCGGGCGAGATCGGGCTGATGCCCGACCCCACCGCCGGGCGTGACGGCGCGGTGGTGCAGGATTGCGTCTCGCTCGCCGCGCTGCGCACCCGGCTGGCGGCGGTGGGGCAGAGTCTCGCCTCGCCCGAGGCGCTGGCGACGATGGACGATCCCGCGTCGCTCGCGGTCATCGACCGATGGGTCGCCGATTCGGTCGCCGCGCTGGTCCAGCCACTGGTCGCGGTCACCACGCTGTTCGATCCCGACGCGATCCTGATCGGGGGGCGCCTGCCCGCCTGCCTCAACGCGCGGCTGGCGGCAGCGGTCGCGCAGGCGCTGGCGGCGATCGACCTGCCCACCCGGCCCGACATCCGCCCGGCGCATATGGCGCAAGACGCCCCCGCGATCGGCGCGGCGATGCTGCCCTTCATGGACCGGCTGCTGCCGTCCGATTCGATCCTGATGCAGGCCGGGCGGGGTTAGGGGCGCCCCACTTCCCATCCCCCCGCTCCGTTCAGCCTGAGCGCAGTCGAAGGCCACGCTGAAACCTGTCCCAATGCCTTTGAGGCCGCCGGAACGCCTTGGCCTTCGACTTCGCTCAGGCTGAACGGAGGGTGGCAAAAAATGGGCCCGCCTTCCTGGGGAAGGCGGGCCTATCAGGCGTCTCACATTACTATGGCGATTATCCCGCCATATCCTCCAGCTCGCGGCCACGGGTTTCGTTGACCATGGCGCGGACGAAGAAGAACGACACCGCCGCGAAGAAGGCATAGCCGAAATAGGTCACGCTCAGACCCGGCGACACGGCGAGCGCAGGGAAGCTGACCGAGATGGCGGCATTGGCGATCCACTGGGCGAAGCCCGAGACGGCCAGGCCCGATCCGCGAATCTGGTTCGGGAACATCTCGCCCAGCATGACCCACATCACGGGACCCCAGCTGGCGTTGAAGAAGATGACGTACAGGTTCGCCGCAACCAGCGCGATCACGCCGTTATTACCGGGCAGCGACACCGCGCCGTCCGCGCCGGTGACGGCGGTCGAGAAGGCATAGGCGACGATCGCCAGCGTCACCGCCATGCCCGCCGAGCCGATCAGCAGCAGCGGCTTGCGGCCGATCTTGTCGACGGTCGCGATGGTGAACAGGCACGCCGCGATCGACAGCACGCCCGACAGGATGTTGGTCTGGAGCGCGTAATCCTCCGAGAAGCCGACCGCTTCCCACAGGGTCGCGCCATAATAGAAGACGACGTTGATGCCGACGAGCTGCTGGAACACCGCCAGGCCGATACCCGCCCACAGAATGGGGCGAATCTTGCCGGTCGTCTTGTCGATCAGGTCCGACAGCTTGGGCTTGTGCTGGTCGGCGGACAGCGAGCGGCGGATGTCGGCGACCTTGCGCGTCGCCTCGGCCTCGCCGAACAGCTTGGTCAGGACGGTGTGCGCCTCGGCATCACGGCCCTTGGCGACCAGGAAGCGCGGGCTCTCCGGGATGATCGACAGCGCGGCGAAATAGATCGCCGCCGGGATCGCCTGAAGCCAGAACATCCAGCGCCAGGCGGGATAGCCCAGCCAGAATTCGGCGGTCGAGCCACCGGCATAGCGGGCCAGCGCGAAGTTCGCGACGAACGCGCCGGTCAGGCCGGTGATGATCATCACCTGCTGCACGCTCGACAAGCGGCCGCGAATCGAGGCCGGGGTCACCTCGGAGATATAGACGGGCGAGATGACGCTGGCCGCGCCGACGCCCAGCCCCCCGATGATGCGGGCCAGGATGAAGATGGCCGAGCTGCTCGCCGCGCCCGCCAGGATCGCGCTGATGAGGAACAGGCCGGCGGCCAGCATCATCACGTTGCGGCGGCCGAGCGCGTCGGCCAGCCGGCCGGCACCGAACGCACCGATCGCCGAGCCAACCAGGATCGCGCCGACATTGACGCCCACGCCCAGGCGACCCAGGTCGAACGCGGACTCCAGCCCTTTCTGGGTGCCGTTGATGACGCCGGAGTCATAGCCGAACATGAAGCCGCCGATGGTCGCGACGACCACGATGGCGGCGATGAAACCATGATTGACGCGCGCGGCGTCCAATCCTCTCATATTATCGGTCACTCGGGCCCTCTCCTCGTCCGCGCGTGGCGTCTTCGCCTATCCGTGCGGGGTCGTCCTGTCACCGGGGCCTCATGCCGCCGGCCAATATGGTAACGCTATCTTAAAACATCGCCGCGTCAAGCGCGCATGCATGCGCAGGTGCCATGGCCAATCGTACCCTACGCCTCATATCCCGCGCGGACGGCGGCGCGGGGCGGCGTCCGACTGACGGCGGATCAGGCTGTAGTCGAGCATGCGATGGGGTGCGGCCTCGGCATTCTTCTGGCGGATGACGGTCGCCATCATCTCCACCGCCGCGCGCGCCATGTCGGCGATGGGCTGGTGAATGGTGGTCAGCTCGGGCCAGATCGTCGTCGACAGCGTGGTGTCGTCGAAGCCGCAGACGGTCAGGTCGCTGGGCACGTCCAGGCCCCGGCGGTGCGCCACCGCCACCGTGGCCGCCGCCATGTCGTCATTGGACGCGATGATCGCGGTCGGCGGCTCGGCCAGGTCGAGCAGCCGCTCGGCCGCATCCAGCCCCGAGCGGTAATTGTAGAGGCCCGGCGCGACCAGATCCTCGTCGAACGGTACGCCCATCGCGTCGAGCGCGGCGCGGAAGCCTTCGTACCGCCGCGCGCTGGCGGTCAGATTGGGGTTGCCGCGAATGAAGCCGATCCGGCGATGGCCCAGGGTCATGACGTGGCGGGTCATCGCCTCGGCCGCCGCGCGGTCGTCGATGCGCACCGCCATCGTCGCCTCGGGCAGTTCCTCGGGCGGGCGACCGGTCGCGACCACCACGGCCGGTACACGCGCCTCGCGCAGCAGGGCCAGCACCGCATCCGCCTCGCACAGCGGCGGCGGCAGGATCACCCCGTCGATCCCGCCCGCGATCAGGTGGCGTGCGACCTCCACCTCATGGTCGCCGATCTCGCACTTCTCGACCACCATCTGCACGTCCAGTCGCGACGCTTGGTCCAGCGTGCCGAGCAGGAATTCGCTGAGGAAGCTCTGGCTGGGGTTGCTGTAGAGCATGCCGATGCGGATCTGCGCCGCCCCCGCCAGGCTGCGCGCCGCCGGATTGGGCGAATAGTTGAGCTGCGCAATCGCCGCCTCGACCTTTTCGCGGGTGACGGGGCGGACATTGGCTTCGTTGTTGATGACGCGCGAGACGGTCATCAACGACACGCCGGCGGCGCGTGCGACGTCGCTGATCGTGGGAGCGCTGCTTCCGCGCCGCGTGGTCCTGATGTTCATAACGTTTACGCTTCCACGTTTCGGACCCGATGTGCAATGCTTTGCCACCCTTTTCCTGTTGGCCCTTTCCGGCGGCGGGTACGTCGGGCCCGACTTGATTCGGACGATCCATGCCGTTATGCACCGCATCAGCATCAAGAGTCGGGCCATTGCCCGGCACCAACCTGCCCCCCGGCAAGGTGGTGCCTTTCCAGATGGAGAGGGATGTGGCCGAACCGGCAACAACGGGACGAACCGCCACTTCCTCACCCGGCTCGCGCCAAACAGGCACGAAGGATTTGTGATGGACGCGGTCAATTCCGGGCATACTGCCCCCCAGCAATTCGCCAGCGACAATTACGCCGGCATCTGCCCCGAAGCCTGGGAGGCCATGGCCGAGGCGAATGGCGGGTATGTCCCCGCCTATGGCGAGGACCCCTTCACCGACCGCGCCGCCGACGCGTTCCGCACGCTGTTCCAGACCAAGTGCGAGGTGTTCTTCGCCTTCAACGGCACGGCGGCCAATTCGCTGGCGCTGGCGGCGCTCTGCCAGAGCTATCACAGCGTCATCTGCTCGGCCTCCGCGCATGTCGAGACCGACGAATGCGGCGCGCCCGAATTCTTCTCCAACGGATCGAAGCTGCTCGTCGCCCATACCGAGGACGGCAAGCTGACCCCGGACGCGGTGCGCGCGCTCGCCACCGGCCGCTCGGACATCCACTTCCCGAAACCCCGCGCGGTGACGATCACCCAGCCGACCGAGACCGGCCAGGTCTATACGCTGGCCGAAATCCACGCGCTGTCTGCGACCTGCCGCGAACTGGGCCTGCGCCTGCACATGGACGGCGCACGCTTCGCCAATGCCTGTGCCGCGCTTGGCTGCTCGCCCGCCGACATGACGTGGCGCGCGGGCGTCGACGTGTTGTGCTTCGGCGGCACCAAGAACGGCATGGCGGTCGGCGAGGCCATCCTGTTCTTCGATCCCGTACTGGCGGAGGATTTCGACTATCGCTGCAAGCAGGCGGGGCAGCTGGCGTCCAAGATGCGCTATCTGGCCGCGCCCTGGATCGGCATGCTCGACAGCGGCGCATGGCTGCGCAACGCAGCGCACGCCAATGCCTGTGCGCAGAGGCTGGCGGCGCGGGTCGCGGGGCTGCCCGGCATCGCGCCGATGTTTCCGGTAGAGGCCAATGCCGTGTTCCTGAGCGCGCCGCCGGCGGTGCTGGAGGGGCTGCGCGCCAGGGGCTGGCGCTTCTATACCTTTATCGGCGGTGGCGCGCGCTTCATGTTCGCTTGGGACGCCGATCCGGCACGAGTGGACGAATTGGGCGACGACATCGCGGCCGTGGCGGTGGAGGCGTTGCAGGCGGCGTAAAGTCCATTCCTCCCCGGGACGGGGAGGTGGCAGGGCGAAGCCCTGACGGAGGGGGGCTTCCACACAGGGCGTCCTTTGCGGAACGCCCCCTCCACCATCCTTCGGATGGTCCCCCTCCCCGTGCCGGGGAGGATTGGTGCTACCCCTTCGCCGTCAGGCGATCGAGCCAGGCCTGGGCCTGTTTGGGTTCGCCCACCGCCTCCGGCCCCACCGGGCCGCGCGATGCGAGAAATTCGGCATGGAGCGCGAAGGGCGGCAGGCCCAGTTGTTCTCGCGCCGCGTCGATCTCCTCGCCCATCTCGCTCAGTTGGGCGACGACCGGCGCCGCCGCCGCGCGGGCCACCTTGTCCTTGCGGTGATCGAACAGACCCCATTTGCCCGCCGCCGTGGTCCGTAGCGCGGCAATCAGCGCCTCGCGATACTCGCCTTCCATTTCTTCGCGGTGCGCGTCGAGCCGCGCCAGTCGATCACCCTTGGCCATGACGGGGCCTTACGATCCGGTGACGGGGCGGGCAATCGCTGGCGCCGCTTCGATCAGCGGGCCGGGTCGATCGCGATCTCCACCCGGCGGTTACGCGCGCGGCCGGCGCTGTCGTCGCTACCATCGGGTTTGGCATTGGGGGCGATGGGGCGGGTCTCACCGAGCGCGATCACCTCCATCCGGTCGCGCGCGATGCCTTTGCCCGCCAGATAGTCGCGCACCGCCTCGGCCCGCTGGCGCGACATGCGGCGATTGCCCGCGTCATCGCCGTCGCTATCCGAATGACCGCGCAGGGTCAGACGACCGCTGCGCACCGCCGGCTCGGCCGCCAGCCGGTCGAGCATCGTCCTGGCTTCCCCGTTCAGCGAAGCTCCGCCCTCGGGAAAGCCGATCACCATCGCGTCGGATTGCGTCTCGGTGGTGCTGGGTGCCTTGGCGCTCGGCGAAGGCTCGGGCACGGGCAGTTCGAGCGAGGTGCCGCTGGAGCCCGCCCGGCGCGCCACCGCGCCGCCATCGCCGCAGCCACCCAGCAGTCCGGCAAGCCCGGCCATCGTCCCCCAGGCCCCCAGTCGCAATCGCATGTCCCTACCCCATTGTCCGGCCCGATCCGGCCAGCCCGCCCCGGGCGCGGACCATAGGTAGCGCGAGGGCCCGGCGCAAACCGGCTTTGCACGCGCCGCCGGTCCGAAATGGGCCGGCGTGGGTCAGGCGGTTTCCGTCTCGGGCAGCACGACGCCGCGCTCTTCACTCAGGATGCGCCAGCCTGCCAGGAAGAGCGCCGCGACGACCGGGCCGACGACGATGCCGCTCAGGCCCAGCAGCTCGATCCCGCCGAGCGTGGTCAACAGCACGATCCAGTCGGGCAGGCCGGTGTCGCGCCCGACCAGGATGGGCCGCAGGATATTGTCGGCCAGGCCGATGACCAGCACGCCGGAGGCAATGACCACCGCCCCCTGCCAGATCGCACCGGTGGCGAGCAGATAGATGGCGACCGGCCCCCAGATGATCGCCGGTCCGATCGCGGGCAGCAGCGCCGCGATCGCCATCAGCACGCCCCAGAGCAGCGCGGCCGGCACGCCGACGATCCAGAAGGTGATCGCCCCCAGCGCGCCCTGCACCAGCCCGACGATCACCGACCCCTTGATGGTGGCACGCACCACCGCGACGAACGTCTCTGCCAACCGCGCGGCGACGCCCCGCTCCAGCGGCAGCGCGCGGACGAAGGCGGGGCCCAGACGCTCGCCGTCGCGGATCAGGAAGAAGGCGACATAGAGGCCGACGCCGAAGGCCAGCGCGAAGGCGAAGGCGTTGCGGCCGATCGACAGCGCCTGGGTCGCGATCTGGCTGACGCTGCTGCTCAAGGTGCGCGAGATGCGCTGTTGCAGCCCTTCGAGACTGCCCATGCCCGAACTGTCCATCGCCTGACGCAGGCGGGTGGGGAGCGCATCGCGGATCTGCTGGAAATATTGGGCGAAGTCGATCTGGCCGCTGCGCATCTTCATGTAGACGCCGCTGGCCTGGTCGACGACCATGCTGCCGATCAGCAGGGTCGGCACCACCACCGCGAAGGTGATGATGAGCATCGTCAATCCGGCCGCCAGATTGCGCCGCCCCCCGGTCCTGGTCAGCAACCAGCCGAACAGCGCCTGGAACAGGATCGCCGCCAGCGCGGCCCAGAGCAGCGCCATCAGGAAGCCCGAAATGACCGTGACCAGCCCGATGGTGATCAGCGCGAGGAACAGGATGAATCCCCCACGTTCGATCTTGTGACGATCGATGGTCATACAGCCGTCCCCTTTCGCATCGCGCCCCAACCGTCACGCTGTCGGAACGGTTCCGTGATTTGGTTTAGGGGATGACGGCGATGGCAGGAATGGGAAAGCCCCCGCCTCCGTTCAGCCTGAGCGAAGTCGAAGGCCAAGGGAATGCCGTTGCCCGCGCTCGTGGACAGGAAGCCGCGTGGCCTTCGACGTCGCTCAGGCTGAACGGAGGTTTTGGCTATTCCTCCCCCGGCGCGGGGGGGGGACCATGCACAGCATGGTGGAGGGGGCTCGCCACTGGGTACGTCCCATGCGGCGAGCCCCCTCCGTCATCGCTCCGCGATGCCACCTCCCCGTACCGGGGAGGATCGTCCCGTTACTCCGCCGCCACCGCCGCGACGCTATCGTCGAGCGGATGCGCCAGACGGGTCAGCATTTCCTTGGGGCAGACCTGCCAGAAATGCCCGGCCACCCGGTCCCAATCCTCCAGCAGGCCCTTCGACCATTTGCTGTCGGTGCGCGCGGCGTGTTCCTCGATCAGGCCCCGCAGCACACCTTCCCAATGCGTGGAGGCCAGGCGCTGCCACACGATATTCTCAGGGTTGGCACGGCGTGCGAACCGCTCTTCGGGGTCGTAGATGAAGGCCATGCCGCCGGTCATGCCCGCGCCGAAGTTCGCGCCGACCTCACCCAGTACGACCGCGGTGCCGCCGGTCATGTACTCGCAGCCATTCGCGCCGCAGCCCTCGACCACCACGGTCGCGCCCGAGTTGCGAACCGCGAACCGCTCGCCCGCCTGGCCCGCCGCGAACAGCTTTCCGCTCGTCGCGCCGTAGAGCACGGTGTTGCCGATGATCGTGTTCTTCTGGCTGGCCAGCGGCGAGCTGACCGCAGGCCGCACGATGATCGTGCCGCCCGACAGGCCCTTGCCGACATAGTCGTTGGCGTCGCCGAACACTTCGAGCGTCACGCCCTTGCACAGGAACGCGCCCAGCGACTGGCCCGCGCTCCCACGCAGCCGCACGGTGGCGTGGCCATCGGCCAGCTTGCTCATCCCGAACTTGCGGGTGATCTCGCTCGACAGGCGGGTGCCGACCGCGCGGTGCGTGTTGCGCACCGAATAGGTCAGCTGCATTTTCTCGCCGCGCGAGAAGACGGCCGAGGCATCTTTGATGATCTGCGCATCCAGGCTGTCGGGCACTTCGTTGCGGAAGGTCGACAGGCTGAACCGCCGCTCGGCATCGGTCGCATCGACCTTGGCCAGCACCGGATTGAGATCGAGATCGTCGAGATGCTCCGCGCCACGGCTGACCTGCCGCAGCAGCTCGGTCCGCCCGATCACCTCGTCCAGCGACCGCACGCCGAGGCGCGCCAGGATATCGCGGACTTCCTCGGCGATGAAGGTCATCAGGTTGATGACCTTTTCCGGCGTGCCGGTGAACTTGGCACGAAGCCGCTCGTCCTGCACGCAGACGCCGACCGGGCAGGTGTTCGAATGGCACTGGCGCACCATGATGCAGCCCATCGCCACGAGGCTCAGCGTGCCGATGCCGAACTCCTCCGCACCCAGGATCGCCGCGATCACGATGTCGCGGCCGGTCTTCAGGCCACCATCCGCACGCAGGCGGATACGCCCGCGCAGACCGTTGAGGGTCAGCGTCTGGTTGACCTCCGACAGGCCCATTTCCCAGGGCGTACCGGCATATTTGATCGACGTCTGGGGCGAGGCGCCCGTGCCGCCGACATGGCCCGACACCAGGATGACGTCGGCATGCGCCTTGGCCACGCCCGCCGCGACCGTGCCGATGCCCGCCGAGCTGACCAGTTTGACGCAGACGCGCGCACGCGGGTTGATCTGCTTGCAGTCATAGATGAGCTGCGCGAGATCCTCGATCGAATAGATGTCGTGGTGCGGCGGCGGGGAGATCAGCGTCACGCCCGGCACTGAATAACGCAATCTGGCGATGTACGGAGTGACTTTGTCGCCCGGTAGCTGGCCGCCTTCGCCCGGCTTGGCGCCTTGCGCGACCTTAATTTGGATCACGTCGGCGTTCACCAGGTAGGCCGGCGTCACGCCGAAGCGGCCGGAGGCCACCTGTTTGATGCGCGACACCTTGTTGGTACGGTAGCGCGCCGGATCTTCGCCGCCTTCGCCAGAGTTGGAGAAGCCGCCGAGACCGTTCATGGCGATCGCCAGCGACTCGTGCGCTTCCGGGCTCAGTGCGCCGATCGACATCGCCGCGGTGTCGAAGCGTTTGAACAGCGACTCCGCCGGTTCGACCTGATCGACCGGGATCGGTTCACCTTTCGGCGTGATGGCCAGCAGATCGCGCAGCATGGCGATCGGCCGCTCGTTCACCAGCTTGGCGTAGGCCTGGTAGTCGCTGTACTCGCCGCTGTGCACCGCTTTTTGCAGCGAGTTCACCACGTCCGGGT